>CAYYEE010000267.1:0-6420 GCA_964470775.1 uncultured Planctomycetota bacterium
TCAGGCGCTTTGCGAAGTAGAGCGGCGTCGGCCGCCCGGCGTAGGTGCGCAGCAAACCGTCGAGCTCGGCTTGAAAGGCCGCATCTTCGCGCGCGGCCAGCCACGCCTGCTCCAGTTCCTCGAGCGGCGCCATGAGCACTTCCGGCACGAAGCGGCCGCCGTAGGGGCCGAAGTGGCCGGAGGCGTCCGGTTCCAAGTTCGCCATCATAAAGCCGCCAGCGCGGCCTTTACAAACGCCGCCGTTTTCACGTGATCCTTCTTGCCGGGGGACGATTCCAGGCGCGAGCAGGCGTCCACGCCCCAGGGGCGCGCCGCCGCGATTGCCTGGCTATCGGTCGTCCAGATGCGCTTAACGAAATCAATCGAGGCCAAGATCTTGGGCGCCGGTCCGTACTTGCGCCAGAAATCCTCGTCCTTGGGACGAATAGCATCGGCGTCAAAGGGGAAAGGCGGCCGCCAGTCGCGCAAGCTCCGAGCAGCCGTAACGCCCTCGACATCCGGCACGAGACTTCTCAGGGACGCCAGACGCGCCACGTCTGTGACGCCAGCGACCTTGAGTGACGCGTCCACTTCCCGCACAGAGCCGGAAGGGGCAGCGACAAGACAAGACAATCTGGCCGCGGCGCCGATCTTAGCCCCAAGGTCCTCCTCGGCCCAATTGCTCAAGAGGCACTGCCCTTCCAAGGGCGCTGCTGCCCCCAGCATTCCACTGAACAGAGCTTCATCGAGGCCCATGACAACAGAGTAAGGCAGAACAGGCGGAGCATGTGCCAAGCGGACGGAACGGGCCAGGCACACGCTGGCGCGGCCGGAGGAAAGCCCCAGAGACTCTGCGGCGGAGAGGACCGCGCCCGCGACGCGATCCGACATGACGACGTGGGCTGATCTGAAAACGGTCCACGCGCCACCCGAACATGGCTCAGGCATGAGGTGGGCCATGTGAAGCCCGTAGTCCTCGATCCTCATCCTAGGCGCGAGTCGGGCGGCCATGCCCGAAGCAGTTGCCTCACGCGCCCCTTGGCCGAAGAGGATGCAGTCGGCGCGCCCTTCAAGACCCAGCGCCCGTTGCAACCAGGCCCGGTCAACGTAGACATTTCTCGGCGACGCGTCGTTGCGAGAGAGGGAGAACCGGCCGGCTCCGCGGGCTGGAATGATGCCCACGATGGTGACTCGGAGACTCTGTTCCGTTTCACCGCGCGAGCGACGGCCCAGGAAGGAGTCCACGGGCGCCGAGCTTCGTGAACGGAGGGTGACAATAAGCGCGTCACCGATGGCCGCGCCAAGGTCCGCGGCCAGAGGCTCATTCAGAACGGCTTCGCGCTCGCTGATCGTGATGGGAACGCGGCGTGCCAGCCGCCAGAAGGAGTCTGAGACACCGAGCAGACTGACGCCCGACACAGCCGGGGCGCCGTCGCCCTCGAAGGCGCGGCGGGCGACGCATTCTCTTGTGAGCATCGTGGCTCGGGGCATGTCGTCGTTCGGCTCGGCGAACTCCTCGGCGATGGACTCGCGAAAGGGCGTCAGGGAGAGCAGGGCAGTGTCGGCGCCAGCCAAGCGGTCCAGGGCCAGGCTGCGAAGGCTGGCGCGGGCGGAGTGGCCCACGAGCAGCGAGCCGGCGATGGCCGCCACACCCGCTGAGACGCCGGCGACCGTGGCGGCGCTGGCCAGCCAGTTCGCGGCCACACTGCGAAGGGCCACGCGGAAAAGGGTCAAACGCGCCATGGCTCCCCCTGCGGACCTAGCCTAACGGAGGCGAGAACGCCGTCCTGGAGTCGCCAGATCCGGGACATGCGTCCGGCCAGTTCCATATTGTGCGTAACCAGGATCATCATGGCCCTTGACTCGCGGACGAGGTCGAGAAACAGCGAAACGACCTCTTCCGCCGTGTCGCGGTCCAGGCTGCCCGTAGGTTCGTCGCAGAGCAGGAGCCGGGGCTCGTTCAAGAGCGCCCTGGCCACCGCGACTCGCTGTCGCTCGCCTCCGGAAAGACGCGAGGGGAAGTCACGCTCGCGGCCGCCCAGGCCGACACGGCCAAGCAGAGCCCGAGCCCGGTCGCATGCGGCCGATTCCACTTTGCCCAAGGCCAGAGCAGGCAGCAGCGTGTTCTCCAGGACGTTGCACTGCGGCAGAAGGTGGTGATCCTGAAAGACGAACCCGACGCTGCGCGCGCGGTATTTGGGGAGTTCGGAATCCTTGAGAGAGGTGACGTCCACTCCCCCCAGCTCAACACGACCAGACGAGGGACGGTCAAGCGATCCAATGATATTGAGCAGGGTGCTTTTGCCTGAGCCGGAAGGTCCGACGACGGCCGAGGTCTCCCCGCGACTCAGGGCCAGAGTAACGCCTTTGAGCACGGCGGCGCCGGCCTCGTAGCTCTTGTGGACATCTTCCACGAGCAGGTCCGGCCTATCTTCCGATTTCCCGTTCACCCGCAGTCCATCCTTGAAGAGGTCCTGGCTTCGGCCAGCGAAGCCAGCACGCACAACGAAGCGAAACCGTAATACGCGTACTCGACGTCCGTCCCGGTGTCCGAGGCGCAACTGAGCCACCCGCCGTCGCGGGACAGGCCACGGACAAAGCGCGCCGCGTCTCCAAGCCGGGCCACGTGGGACTCGGCCCAAAAGGACAAGGCGACCAAGGCCGTGAAGGTGGAGAGCAGGTCGCCATTGTGCGCCAAGGCGTTGGCCGCGAAGCCGCCGTCGGCGCGCCGCAAAGAGGCAAGGAAGGCGGCGGCCCGTCGTTCGGCGCCGTGACCGGAGCCGGCCGCGCAGAAAAGGCACAGCGCCGCGGCCGTGCTGCTGGCGCCACTGGATTCAGCCTCCGCTTCCGCGAATCCCCCGTCAGGCCGTTGCGTGGCGGCGACGGCTGTAGCAGCTTCCTCCAGCCAAGGCGCCGGCGCGGCGGCTGCCATGCAGGCCCTCCATGCCATGAACGTCGCATAGCAGCTGAGCGGCCCTCCCGGACGAAGGGCGAACCCGTCGCGCCGCCGGAATGGTGACAGGGCGTCTTCGACTCGAACCACGCCTTGGCCACCCGCAGCTGGCTTTGACAGCCGGCGATCCAGAATCTCCCAGCTCTCGATCAGGTTCAGGACATCAGCGACGCCAGCCATGTTGACGCCGGAGCGGAGGAACCCGGCGGCCCCCTGCCATAGGCGGGCATCTTCAAGATCAAGCGCGTCCGCGAGACGCAGGGCGAAGCTGGTGTAGTAGAGGTCGGAGCCGCCGGCGCGTCCAGCCCATCCCCCGTCCTCGCGCTGACCTGCCGCGAGGCGTCGCGCCACGCGGTCGCGCAACCCCGCCGGCAGCCTGCCCGCGGAGCGAGTGCGCGCCCTGATGCCATCCACTCTAGCAGCCTGTTGAAAATGTCGCGTCTGTTCCGTGGGCACGTTGCGATCCCGCCGTTGGCGGGCTGAGGCGCCATGTTCCCGCCGACGCGGTGTCTTTTTCAACGGACCGCTAGATTCCATGCCCCGTTCACCTTGTGTCCACAAGGATATGCTCTGGCACAGAGTTTGCGTGCGGAAATAGTCGCACATCTCCGCTCGCAAGCATTTCTGACACAACCCGCTGGCTCAATGCAAGTCAGTGTTGCCGGTTGCCTGAGACTAGTTGCGGAAATTGGCGCCAATTTCCGTAACAAATCACTACAGCATGACGTCGAGAACGAAATCGAGCAAGCGGCGCACTTCCTCGGCCGGCGCCTTTGCCAGGTCCTGCCGAGCTCGATCGCGCTCCTTGGCGATGAGCCTGGCCGTGCGCTCAAAAGCGCCGGATTCGCTATACAGAGCCTTAATGGCGGCTAAGGCGGCGGACTGCGGAGCTGAAGGGCTGCGCCATCGAGCCATCTCTTCTCGTTGCGCCGGCGACAGGCGTTCCATGGCGAAGGCGTGGATGATTGTGGGCCGGGCCGCCAGCGCGTCCTGGCCGGTGACGACTTTGTCGTGGGGCTCCTCCTGCCAGTCCTTCAGGTCGTTGCGCGCCTGGTAGGCGACGCCGAGCCTGCGACAGAAGGACCGCAACGCCGGCTCGAAGGTCACTTCGCCGGCGAGGCGCATGCCGGCGTAGAGCGCCACCTCGAAGGCGGGCGCGGTCTTGAGAGCGTACACGCGCAGAATCTCAAGGGCCGGCGCGTCGGCGAGTCCTTGCTCGCGCCAGAGCAACTCCATGCCCTGCCCGCGGGACAGATCGAGGTGGGCCCGGGAAAGGCGGGAGAGAATGTCGCTGACGCAGGCGGGGCCGACGCGGGGCGCCTCCGCGGCCAGAAGCGCATAGCCGAGGCCGACCAGGTAGTCGCCGGTGTTGATCGCCATAGGGACGCCGTGCCGGCGGTGAAGCGTCTCGGCGCCGTAGCGGTAGAGGTCGCCGTCCTCGATGTCGTCATGGGCCAGGGACGCCTTGTGCATCGCCTCCAGAGCCAAGGCGACGCGGAGCACGGCGTCGGGCAGTGGGTGGTCCGGAGCTCCACCGCCGCCGTCGGCCGCGGCATAGGCGGCCAAAGCAAGGAACGGGCGGAAGCGCTTGCCGCCGCGCCTGAGCCAGTCCAAGGCCACAGACTCAACCCGCGAGAGGCTGTCCGCGCTCTGTTTCGCATCAGAGGACTGGGAGGCAACGCAGGGCGCCAGCAGTCGCGCAAGGGTTCCATCGTCGCACAGACGCGACGCTTGGCGAAGCAACGGGTAGTAAGCGCGCGTGGAGTGGGACGCGGGTCCTGAACTCAGGCGCATCCACCCCATCACTTCATCAACGTCAACATCAGTGGCGCAGCAGCCGTCGCGGAGGAGCGGGACGGCGGCGTGGGGTATGCCCAGGTCCGAGACGCGGTGAAAGGCCTTCTCAAGCGAGTCCAAACAGGCGACTCCGAGCACCGCCTCCCACCTGCCCCCGAGGAGAGTCTGCACCACGGACGGCGTGCCCTCGGCGATCATCACGGTGTAGCCCAGGGCCTTGGCCTGGCGTGACATGCCGCACAGCGAGCATGAGCCGCACCCGGCGCAGACAAGGCCATCCGCGTCGTACTTGCCCTTGCAGGCGGCCTTGTTGCGGAGGCAATGGGGCAGGAGCAGGACCCGCTGGTCATAGCGCGTGGCCGCGAATTGCTCTCGCCAGAAGGCATTGTCCAGCGCAACCATGGCGTAGCCGAGATGAGCAACGGGCAGCGAGAGCCGGCGCAGCGCGTCCCGCCCCATGCGCTCCAGGTCAGCTCTGCGCAATGGGCGCCCGTGGTCCAGCCATCGCGTCATCTCATCGGCCAGGCGACCAATGGCCGCCCGTGACTCTTCGCCGGCAGGCGGGACCATCTCCTCAGGCGGGAGGCTGTCGCCGAAAGACATCACGGTTTCTGTGGTTTGGGTGTTGCTCATGAAGCCGGCTCAGGACCTCGGTGGAGTCGGGACAGCGCCAAGCGCTCCCTCTGCGGCAAGGAAGCGACCCAAGGCCGCCACGCTCCACACCACGGGATACAACTTCTCCCAATACCATAGCTGCTCGAAATACAGCCCGACAGGCGCGGGACGGTCGAGGCCGCCCTGCGCCAGGGCCTCGGCCAGGAACGCCGCTCCCCTCTCACAGGCCAAGGCCACTTCTTCATTGTATGGCCAACCCGCCAGCGCGTCGAGAGCCAGCGCGGTCTCCTCAATGGACGGAGCAACTCCCGGCGCCCCCCCCCACCCCCCTTTCGCGCCTTGGGCGGCGAGAAGGAATTGTGTGCCCCGCAAGGCCGCTGCGTCGGCGCAGAGGTCCAGGTCGCGAAAAGCGGCCAGAACCCGCGCCGTGCCGTAGACAGGATTCTGCTTGCCCGGCGCGGCCTGGTTGCCGAACCACAAGGGCGCCCAAGAGCCGTCCGCGCGTTGGGAACGGCGGAGGTAGGCGAGGCCGCGGCGCAGGGTGCGATCGAGCGAACGTCCGGGCAACGCGTGGCGCCAGGCGTGGAGCGCGCGCAGGGCGTGAGCGGCCAGGTCGGGCGCGCTGCGGTCAAAGGGCAAGCGCCCCCATCCGCGACAGAACGTAGGCCAGCCGCCATCAGCGTTCTGAAGATCGAGAAGCCATTTGGCGCCTGCCCTGGCCGCGGCGGCCGCCCCCCCACCAAGAAGACGCAGGGCGAGAAGCGCGCCGGATGTGTCGTCGGCGTCGGGCAAGGAGCCGGGCAGGTCGTTCCACCCCCACCCGCCCGGCGCGGCGCCTGTGTAGTCGTGCTGACGCATGACTTGCTGGCTCAGAATCCACCTCTCAACGCCGTCGTCGCGCCAAGCGTCGTGGCGAAGCGCTTCAACCGACATCGTGGTAAGCCATGTGCAAAGACTGACCTCGATGGGCCAACTGCCATCGTCTCTCGCGTTGCGCACAAGGAAGGTGGCGCAACTCCTGGCCACGGGGTGGCCGGCCCGCCCAGCCGCGGCAAGGCTCATGGCCACAAAGGCCG
>CAYYEE010000268.1:0-6401 GCA_964470775.1 uncultured Planctomycetota bacterium
TAACCCAGCGAATCGGCCGCGTCGAGGATGCGGCGCGCCACTTCGGGACGGATGCGATACGCCGCCCCCTCGCCCCGCAGCACCTTGGACACGGTGGACACGGAGTAGCCCACATGCTCCGCGACGCATTTTGCCGTGGCTTTGCCCATATGTTTCTCAGATTAATCGGGCTGCTGCTACGTTGCAGCATAATAACACGTTACTTCAGCGTTGTCAAGAAAAATAGGCCGAAAAAGGCCGTCGTGTCATGGGACGCATGGGACCCATGCGCACAACTATCTGCACCCCCCAGCGACCTTTCGCCGCAACAGGAAGCACGACCTCTCTTCACCGGCCAGTTCCCACCCCCGGGCCAGAAACGCCGCCTTGGCCTTGTCCAGCAATCGGGCGTTATCCGTGGGGTCGGCGTCCAGCACCGGGTACCCCCCTCCGCCCGCGTGCAGCAGCCGCTTGTCAACCAAGATGCCCCACACCTGGCCCAACCGCCCGGCGCCGGCCTCGTGTTTGGGCGGGTAATGGACCACGACCGCGCGGTTGGCCACCCAGGGCAGCAGATGCCCCGTGGCCGCCAGCGGCGCGTTGGGCGGGACCAGCTCGATCATGTCCATCGCGGCGCGATCGTCCGCGGATCGGCGGTAGAGCGCCGGCGCATAGATGTTCTGGATGTAAGCGCGGTCACGGTCCGCCACGGTCGGTTCAAACACCGCGCCAAGACGGTTGGGCGCCAAATTCGCCAACACCCCTGCCGCCGCCAGCAACCACAACGCCCCCCGCAGCGCCAGCGCCGGCCGCCCCTTGGCGCCGCCCTTGCTCGCCGCCCAGCGAGCCACGGTCTCCGCGCCCATCAGCCCTGCCGCCAGCGCCGCCGCCACCAGACCCGTCGCATGGTGCGCGTTCGGGCTCATCCACGTCGCCTTCCACAGCCACATCTGCGCCAGACTTGCCAGCCCGATCACCAGCGCCGCCGGCCTCAGCAACGGCAGGAACAGCAGCGGCGCAAAGATGAGCAGCAGCGCCGCGGGCTTGCCCGGCAGCGCCGCCAGCTTCGCCAGCGCCAACACCGGATCGCGCGACACCTCAGCCAGGTCTTTCAACGACAGCGCCAGGCGCGTGGACGCCACATACCCGCCCTGCCCCACCCACGCCGGAAAAACCACCTTCAGCGCCACCCAAGCATACGCCGGTCCGGCGACAAGATAGGGCGCCCACCACCACACGCCCCGCCGCCGCATCGCCGCGTAAACGCCCATCATCGTCGCTGTCAGCGCCATGTCCTCGCGGCACAGAAACAGCAGAACCTGGACCACATGGAATAGCCCCGCCTTGCGGCTCTCGATGGCGTAGAGCCCAAAGAACACGAGCGGCGCGCCCAGCACGCACGAATCCGACAGATTCCACGCCAGGAAGTGCAGCGGAGGATAGAGCAGATACACGACCGCGGCCCAGAACGCCGCCGCGTTGTCGCCCCATCGCTCCCGCGTCCACAGGAACACCCCCACCGCGCCCGCGCCAATGAGAAAAGCGTACAGGAAAGCCAGCGTGCCCGGCGCGGCCCGCAGCGCATACACCGGCGCCAGCGCCAGCAACACCGGCCTCAGGTGCAATTCATACGTCTGATGCCACAGCGTCTGCTGGAACAGCCGGCCGTGCGCCGTGTTCCACATCACCTGCTCGTGAAGCGCTTCGTCTTCCGGCTCGTAGCTGAAGAACGCCGCCATCCGCGCCGTCTTCAGCCCGCCGAACACCAGGCCGTAGAGCACAATGCACGCCGCAAGCCAAGCCTTGAGCCCCGCCGGCGCGCGCGGCGCCCTTGCCGCGACACTGGCCGCATGGGCATGTTGCTTTGGGGCCCGTTGAAAACACCGCGTCGGCGGGAACATGTTGCGGAAGCCCGCCAACAGCGGGATCGCAACGTGTCCCCAGAACAGACGCGACATTTTCAACAGGCTGTTAGCCGCCGGCGCTCTGCGCATGGTCCCCTTCCTGGCATGTCGCTCATACTCAAGGCTTCGGAGATTATAACAGCGGAGACGTTCACACTGCGCAGCGGCTGCCCGCCGCGCGCCAGGGGCACGACAAGACCAGCCCTGCGCGTTTCATCCGTCCCGTCCGTCCTGTGCGTCCCCCGAAGAACAAACCACTTGTGGACACCGTGGTCCCCGCTGGCTACACTTGTCTCATCCGCCGGGCTCGGCGTTGGCGCTCGGCAGTGACAAGGAGAAGAAGCTATGAAGGCCGCTCGTCCCATTGTAGGCATCGTCTTGCTAGCCGTGTGCGCCTACGTGCTCTTTGGCATCGTCCAGAAGCGCAACTTCATCGCCAAGGTCCAGAAGGCGCACGAGCTCTATGAAAAGGCCCAGGACTCCAACCAAGAGAAGGATTTCGCCGAGGCCAAGAAGGCCTACGAGGCCCTGCTCCCCAGCGCCCCCAGCGCCGATCTCCGCAAGGTCGTCGAAGGCGGCGCCGCCGGCTGCGAAGCTTCCATCGCCTACCTCGACACAACCGCCAAGCCCAGCATCGAGAAGTACGAGAAGGCCATCGCGGTCTTCAAGAAGGCCAAGGACCTCACGGGCGACAAGGACGGCGAGTGGTCCAAGAACATCAAGATCTTTGAGGAGCGTCTCAAAGCCGCCATCGGCCCGTCGCCGGCGGACATCGACGCCCAGTTCCAGAAACTGGCCAAGCTGCCCTTTGACAAGGCCATGCGCGACCTGGAGAACCTGTACTTCTGGCGTTTCTCCTTCAAGCAGCAGAACCGCCACCAGGGCGACAAGGCCTTCGACGCCGCGTTCGACAGGATGATGCCCCACATGGCCAAGGGCTACGCCGTCATCTTCGAGCAGACCATCGCCGAAGCCAGCAAGGCCGGAGCGGCCGACGAAGTCCTCGCCGCGCCCATCGGCGCGCTGGAAAACGTCAAGCGCTTTGACCCGAAGATGGCCGAGGCTCTAGCCAAGAAGTACGCCAAGCAGATGGCCGCCGCGCAGGCCGCCTCCAAGCGCCTCGAAGCCGCCGCGCCCAAGTAACCCGTCCCGGCCAGCGTCACATTCCCCCCATCACTCCCATCCTTCCCATGGGGCTGTCCCATGCCTGCCAGGCCGCGTCTTGGCTGTGGCCAGCGCGCCGGCAACCATCAATCGCAACATGCGCCCGCGGTTGTCCCCTTCGAATCACGCCGCCGCCCTGGGCGACGTCCTCTGCGCCGAATCGCCCGCGCAGCCCTGTAAGGCCGGCCTGTTGGACAGGCGCCCGACGCAACGGCGCGGGCGTGAACCTTCAGACCAGATTTGCCTTGGCGAATTCCACCGCGTTGCGGAAAACGCGCAGTCCGTCGCCTTCAGACTTCAAACCTTCTCGCGTCCAGCGGGGGTGTTGCGTGCCTTCCACGTGGCGCTCGGGGTGCGGCATCAGGCCGAAAATTCTGCCTGTGGGGTCGCAGATGCCCGCCACAGCGTTCATGGAGCCGTTCGGGTTCCAAGGGAACGGCGGGTTGGCCTCGCCCGCAGGCCCAACATAGCGGAAAACGATCTGCCCGTTCCGCTCCAGGTCCGCCATCACCTCTGGCGACGACGTGATGAACTTGCCCTCGCCGTGGGCCACGGGCAGGAAGGCGTCCTCGCCCGGCCTCACAAAGACGCACTTGTCCGTGGACGCCTTGAGGTGGACCCAGCGGTCCTCATAGCGGCCGCTGTCGTTGGCGCCCAGGGTCACCTGCGGACGGCCCTGGCTGTCCGCGCCCAGCAGGCCGGATTTCACCAGCGCCTGGAAGCCGTTGCAGATGCCCAGGACCAGCTTGCCCTTTTCCACAAACCGCCGTATCTCGTCGCCCAGGGCGCAACGCATCTCCGTGGCCCACGCCTTGGCCGAGGCAATATCGTCGCCGTAGCTGAACCCGCCGGGCAGCGCCAGGATGTGAAAGCTGTCGAGCAAGCTCCGGTTCTCGGTCAGCCGGTTGACGTGGAAACGCTCGGCCTCGCCGCCCGCCTTCTCAAAGGCGCTGGCTGTCTCGATATCGCAATTCGTGCCTGCCACGCGCAAGACCAGCGCGCGCAGCCGGCGTCCGCCTGTCATGCTCATGATGGACTCCGTCTTTGGGCTCAATCCGGCAGGAGCCATGAGGATACGGCCTGCCGAAGCCGGCGTCAATGATGAGGCCAGCGCCCCCTACTCAACGCTCAGGATCAAATAGCGGTGGAAGCCTTCAACACGAACGGCGTGGCCGCCGTCCGCGGCCGGAGCCATCTCCACCCGCGGCGCGGCGCCGTCGGGCGTGAACGCCGCCGCGCGACACACCTCCACGCCGCGGCAGACGATCTCCAGCGGGCCGACATCCTTCTTCAGGTCGAAGTTCACGAGGTGGATGAGCCAGCGGTTGCGTTCGGGCTGGCGGACGAACTCCACTACGACGCTATCGGGCGCCACGACTTCGAAGCGAAATCCGCCGGCCGCCCATCGCAACAGGCTCAACATCTCCGCCGCGTTCAGAGGCGGGCGCCACTCCAGGTTGCGCAGCAGGAAGTGCGGCTTGGTCTTGGCCATGGACTTCTCGACCAACTCCGCCACGGTCCCATCCGGCGAAAGCAGCGCAGGCAGGAACGCCACGCGTCCGCGCCCTGAACGCGCGGCGAAGGCCGAAGAGGCCTCATCCCACGTCACGCCCAGCTTTTCGGCCAGCGGGTTGCGGGCGTGGCGCCGGCGCAGTTCGTCATAGCGCCCCGTGTTGGCGCCGATGACAAGCAGCCCGCCGCCTTGGTCCACGTACCTGGCCAGGTCCGCGGCTTCCTCCTGCGACATGCACTCCACTTCCGGCAGGACCAGCGCCCTGAACTCGCCCGCGTCCTGACGGCGCGTTTCCAGCAGGAAGCCAAAGGGCGCGTGGCCGCGCATCAGCGCGTCCGTGGCCAGCAGCGACGTGGCCACCGGCGTCCCGCAGTTGAACGTCCGGGTGCGCTCGGAGGCGTAGACCGCCACGTCGTGCGCCTGCTCCGCGCCCCGGAAAAGGTCTCGCCGCGCGCGGTGGAAGTCCATGTACTCCTGAACCGTGGCCGGCCACTTGCCCGGCGCCAGCTCGCTGCAGAACACGCCGGCGGAGTCGCGGTTGAACGCCATCTGGTGCGCCATGCCCCGTTTGAGCCGCTCCGGCTCCGACATGGGCTTGTGGGTCACGGGCTCACGGTTGTAGGTGAAGATCACCTTGCCCAAGCGGCGCAGCTTCTTGAAGCTCTCGAAGTACCCGGACAGCCGTCCGTCGTCGGTCAGGTTGGGCGCGTTGCCTTCTTCGGTGAAGAACCCTTCGCTGCCCGCCTCGGCCATCTGCCCGATGTGCATCGCCCCATACCACGCCATGTTCGAATCGGGGTAAAAGCACCCGTTGCCCTGCACGACGCACGCGGGGTTGCGCCGATGCGCCGACTCCGTGATGAAGCGCCACACACGCGCCAGCAGCGAGCACTCGAACAGCATCCACTCCTGCGCCAGCGGGTCGGTGGCCACGGGCAGCGGATAGCGAGGCTCGAAATACACGTTGAAGTCCGGCGGCAGCACGTGCTCAAAGCCCGCAAACCCCAGCCGCGCCTTCTGCTCCGCCGCCGTGGGGAATCGGCCCTCCAGCCACCGCCGGAACGCGGCCGCGCACCGCTCGCACCGGCACGTGTACGGGCCGAAAGGCATGGTCATGCCGTCCACATGCAAGCAGTCCAGCCCCATCTCGCCTACCCCGATCTCGATCAACCGGTCGAAGTAGGCCAGATAGTCGTCCGACAGCGGACAAGGCATGTAACGCCAGTACTGCGATCCATAGTGCGCGTAACCGCCGTCAGCCATGCGCGAAGCAAAGCGCTCAAGGCAGCCAGGATCCTCCTTCAGGAATGTGTCGGGGATGAAAGTGGTGTAGCGCACGTATCCGCCCGCGTACATGCCGTACTTGTGGCACAGGTTCACGACGCGCCGTGTGTTCTCGCGCTCTTCCGCCTCGGCCTCGATGCCATAGCCTTTGGAAAAGTGGGTGATGAACAAATTGAAGCCGCGGTCGCGCAGCCCTCGGATGAACTCCTCGGTGTGCTCCCAGTCATAGGCCTCTCTGGCGCCCCCGTCGCTCCCGTGACGCACGCGGTGCGCAAGCGGTTCCCACGCCCCAAACGCCCTCAGCCCTTCTTCCAACAGACCCACGTTCAGCCTTCCTTTCCGGGAGCAACCTGTCAGCCGCGCGAGCGGCGCATAAACGAATTATGATAAGCCCGGCCCTGGCGGCGCGTCAATTTGCGCCGAAGGGAGAGCCATTTGCGCTGTGGTTGTTCTTGGGGAGCGGGGAAGGCGGAGGGACGAGGCGAGGAGAGGCGGGAGGGGGCAGGCGGGGCCGGGCGAGGGCCGTTGGGGGCGCTGGCGGCGTGTATTTGGCCTTT
>CAYYEE010000269.1:0-6330 GCA_964470775.1 uncultured Planctomycetota bacterium
ACCTGCATGGCGGGCAGGCGGCGCAGTTCGCCGAGGCGCCAGGGGCCGGCGGCGCTGGCGGGGCTTGTTTTCACGCCAGGGACTCCTGAAAATAGGCGCGGCTGCGGAAAAATGAGATTATGGCTGCATTCTCCGCGGCGGGTCAAGGGCGAGTCTCTTCCGGGGACACGTTGCGGTCCCGGCGTTGGCGGGCTTGCGCAACATGTCCCCGCCTTCAAGGAGACAGTGATGAGGCGCTGGGTGTGGGTGGCGGTCGTGGCGTTGTGCGGGGCGGCGCTGGCGGGGAAGGCGGCGCCGAAGACGGTGTTCGAGTGTTCCTTTGCGCGCGGGAAGTGGGACGCGGGGCAGTGGACGCTGGCCAAGAGCCCGCGCTGGGATTACTTCGGGCAATGGGAACAGAAGGACGATTGCATCCAGAATGCGACGCCGGCGGGCGCCGCGCCCAAGGACCTGCTGGGCAAGCGGGCGGCGGAGACGTACACGAGCATGGTGTTGAAGGAGAAGCTGAAGGGGAACGTGACGCTGAGTTCGACGATGGAGTTCACGGACCGCATGGCGCCGCTGATCGTGCTGGCGCCGGAGCTGGGCGCGGACGCGCAGGGGCGGCCCGAGTACCGGCAGCACTATGAGATCGTCATCTATGACCAGGGCGTGAACGTGTGGCGGCACGACTACGCGGACGGCAAGCCGTTTTGGCGCAAGATGGCGTGGGGGAAGTTCGAGTTGAAGCCGAATCAAAAGTACCGCTTGGTGGTGAAGCTGGCGCAGACCGCCCGGGGCAAGACGCTGACGGCGATGGTGGACGGCCACGAGGTGGGGTATCTGGACGACGGGCTGCCCGACGAGTTCTATGCGGGGGTGACGGGTTGCGAGGGGGTGAACCGGTTCTATGACTTCCGGGTGGAGAGGTAGCGGCCGCAGCCGCGGCTGGCTTTGTCGGGGAGGCGGAAGATGCTTACATTTAGGCAAGATGGTCCCATCGTGACGGCTGAGACGGGCGCCGCGATCATCACGTGGGACGGACGCCGCGGCGGATTGATGACGCGCTTTGCCGTGAAGGACGGGCAGGGGGTTCGCGAGCTGATCCGCGAGGGGACGTGGCCGGCGTTCGTGGCGGAGTCGGAGCGGCGGCGCGCGGCGCTGGCGGACGCGGCGGCGAAGGTGGAGGTGGTGTTCCAAGACGCCGACGAGGCGGAGTTTGTGGCGCGGGCGACGCTGGGCGGGGCGGGGGTGGAGCTGCGCTATGAGGTCTTTGCGGAGGGGGCGGTGTTCTGCGAGATGCGGTTGGCGGCGCCGGCGGAGGCTGGCGTGCGGCTGGGCCGGGTGGCGATGTCGTTCGCGGTGGACGTGCGGGACGCTGGTCTGCGGTGGGGGTATGTGTCGCGCGAGCAGCGGTATCTGCGCGACCCTACATGCATTCACGTCATGCCTTTTTGGCGGACTTTTTTGGCGGCGAACGAACGCGTGGAGCGGCGCGAGCTCTTGCCTATGGCGTGGGTGGACCTGGGGTGGGGCAAGACGCGGCTGTTCTCCAATCATGTGGAGTTCCTGATGGAGGACTGGACGGCGCTGGGCGAGGGGCCGCTGGAGAACACGCGGTCCACGGCGGGGGTGGAGGCTGGGGCGTGGCGGTTGCGGTGGGAGCTGTGCGATGAAGGGGGGGAACTGGCCGCGGGGAGCGTGTACCGCAACACGTGGGCTGTGCTCTTTGGCGCGGCGCGGACCGAGGCGGGAGCGGAGGCGGAGCCGGCGCGCAGGAACAACCTGCTGGGGGCGCGGGTGTGCCATTGCTCCTATCCCTACGCGCGGCAGTTGCGCGAGTGGCCGTGGCGGTCGATGCCGGGCACTCAAAGCAAGCACGTTCCTCCGCGGTTTTTCAACGGTCTGCCGGATCCGTCGCGGGCGGACGAGGCGGCGCGGCGCGGGGCGGACACGATGATCGTGCATCAGTTTTGGATGCGGAATCCGGGGAGCAACAATGAGCCGGTGGCGGATTACCAGCCATTGGACGCGTCGTGGCTGAAGGCGTTCGTGGGGCGGTGTCATGAGTTGGGCATGAGGGTGTTGCTCTACATGCGCGGCACGGAGCAACATGCGCTCTATAGCGGCTACTTCGAGGAGTTCCTCGAGAAGGACCGGGACGGGTTGTACGTGGACTGGTCGTGTCCACTGGCGTCGGGGTGGTCCAAGGCGTCGGGGCTGCACTTTTCGGCGCGCAACTACTTCTTGTTCACGCGGGCGCTGCGGCGGCGCGTGGGGGGGCGGGGGCTGCTGCTGGCGCACAGCTCGATGCACTGCCTCGTGGCGCTGGCGAGCTTTGACGCTTGCCTTTCGGGCGAGGGGGCGGCGCAGCGCGATTCGCTGCTCGACTCGGCGGAGGGATGCGCGAGTTACGGCTTTCTGGCCGGGTGCGGGGGGCATCTGATCTCGGGCAATCCCTATGACCGGCCGCACTTTGCGTCGCCGCGCGCGGCGGCCTATGCGGCGGCGCTGGGCATGGCGAACCACACGCCGCTGGGGCCGGACACGCGGTATGACGCGGCGACGGCGTTTGTGCAGCCGCTGTGGCGCATGCTCGCCAGCCTGGGCGGCCGCGTGACGAGGCTGCATAGTCCGGCGGTGGGCACGGCGGCGGCCGAGGCCACGGCGCAGGGCGTGTGGCCCCTCGTGTACGAGGCTGGGCCGGGCCGGGCGCTTTTGCTGGTGTCGAACCTTGGACCGGCGACGGACGTGGAGGTGACCGTGGACTTGGAGAAACTGGGAGGAGTCGGCGTGGCGCCTTTGGACGTGGCGGCGGCGCGCGAGGCAAAGGCGGCGGGGGGGCGGGTGGCGCTGAAGGGGTTGCGCGAATACGGCGTTTGCGGCTTTGAGGTTAAGGGCCGGGTCTGAGCGGCTGGAGGCGAGAGTCGGCGGCATGTGGAATCTGGCGTACATCGCGTCGGTTTCGTTCGTGATGGCGCTTTCGGGCGCGATGATGCCTGGACCGTTAATGGCCGTGACCGTGGCGGAGAGCGCGCGGCGCGGGCCATGGGCCGGACCTGCGTTGATGGTGGGCCATGCGGCGCTGGAGCTGGGCTTGCTGCTGGCGCTGATGCTGGGGATGAAGCCGCTGCTGGAGCGTGAGGCGACGTTTGCGGTCATTGCGGTGGTGGGGGCTGGGGCGCTGCTGTGGATGGCCGCGGGGATGTTGCGGTCGCTGCCGCGGTTGAGCTTGCTGACGGACGCCTCTGGCGGCGGGGGGGCGAAACTGGCGCTGCGCGGCGTGGCCCTGAGCCTGGTGAATCCCTACTGGAGTTTGTGGTGGGCGACGATCGGGTTGAGTTGCGTGGGCAAGTTCTGCAGGGACGGATGGGTTGGGATCGGCGTGTTCTATGTCGGACACATTGCTGGTGACCTGGCGTGGTATGCCGCCATCTCGGCGGCGGTGGCCAAGGGCCGGCGGTTGCTGAGCGATCGGTTGTACCGATGGTTGGTGGGGGCGTGCGCGGTGTTCTTGGCTGGGTTTGGCTTGTATTTCCTTGGGTCCGGGGTTTCGGGTCTGCGAGGACTTTTCTAGTGTGGTGTTTCGGAAATGCCTTGCATTTCCGAAACACCACAGGGCGGGCTAACTCGATACTTTATAGACGCGTCAAGCGCCGGGTTTGTGTCATGTAGTGTTTCAGAGATAGAAAAGCTATTTCTGAAACACTACACTAGGCAAGGACGGGAGTCATGGACGCGCGGCCGAACATTCTGCTCCTTATGACGGATCAGCAGCGCGGGGATTGCCTGGGCGTGGAGGGGCATCCGGTTCTGCTGACGCCGACGATGGACTCGATCGCAGGGCGCGGGGTGCGGTTCACGCAGGCGTACTCGACGTGCCCTTCGTGCGTCGCGGCGCGGCGGTCGTTGCTGTCGGGGCAGTTCCCCGCCACGCATGGGCTTGTGGGGTATCGGGACGCGGTGGAGTGGGACGCGCCCACGACCCTGCCGGCGGCGCTGAGCAGGGCGGGGTACCAGACCTGTCTTGTCGGCCGCTCTATGCACCAGCATCCTCCACGCAAACGTTACGGCTATGAACACATGGTCCTGGCCGGCGAGGACTATGACGAATGGCTCCGGCTCCATGAGCCGTCGGGCAGCGCGGGCTACTACGGCTCGGGCGTGATGCACAACGATTGGACCGCGCGGCCCTGGCACATGCCCGAGGGGATGCATCAAACCAATTGGGTCGTGAATCAGGCGTTGGACTTCCTGCGCAAGCGGGATCCTTCGTGTCCGTTCTTTCTGACGGTATCCTTCGCGGCGCCGCACCCGCCGCTGGTTCCGCCGGCGCCATACTTCGAGCGCTATCTGAGGCAGGAACTGCCGGCGCCAGTCATTGGCGACTGGGCCGAGCCGCCCGCGAACAACGGCCTGGGAATGGGACAGGCGGCCGGACGGGTGTGTCTGACAGGCGAGGCGCTGCGGTCGGCGCGGGCGGGTTACTATGCTCTTATCAACCACGTGGACGACCAGTTGAACCGGCTGTTGAACACGGTCACGGGGGTCAATTTGAAGGAGACTGTCGTAGTGTTCACGAGCGACCACGGGGAGATGCTGGGCGATCATTATCTATGGCGCAAGAGCCTCCCCTATGGGCCCGCGTGCCGCATTCCTTTGCTCATTCGCGCGCCGGAGCGGTTCGGGCTCAAGGCGGGCGCCACGGTGGACAAGCCGGTGTGTCTGGAGGACATCATGCCCACGCTCCTGGAGATGGCGGGCGTGGTTGTTCCGGCCAGCGTGGAGGGGCGGAGCCTGGCGGCGCTGGGCCGGGGCGAGGCGGCGCCCTGGCGCGAATCGCTGCACATCGAGCACGCGCCGAAGTTTCATGCGTTGACGGATGGCCGTGAGAAGTACGTGTGGTTCGCGGCCGACGGCAGGGAGCAGCTTTTCGACCTGGCGCAGGACCCCAGCGAAATCCATGACCTGGCGGCCCGGCCCGAACAGGCGGCAAGACTGGCCAGGTGGCGCGAGCAGATGGCGCGGATTCTGGCGGGGAGGCCGGAAGGTTTCTCGGAAGGCGGGAAGTTGATCCCCGGCCGGCCCTACGCGGCGGCGATGCCCCACGCGGGCCGGCCAGACCCCTCCTGGACGGGGAGAACCTGCAGGACGTGAGCGGCGGCGCGCAACGGTGATGGGGTGGAAATTGGAAGCAGAGGTCAGAGACGGCAAGGCAGCGCGTGAGGAGGAGGGTGGATGGCGCTTTCGGAAGAAAGGCTGGAGTGCTGGACGTTTGGGGGGTGGGAGACGGACCGGCAATACAAACGCATGGGCGCGCGCGCCGCGCTGTTCACCGGCGACGGGGCTTGGGTTTCCTCGTGGCGGCGGCGCGTTGTCTCCGCCGACACGGCGCGGATGCTGGCGGAGGGGGGCATTACGATTGTGATGACGCATTTCTACAAGGGTTTTGGGGTGAAGGCCGAGGCAAAGGAGTGGCCGAGGCTGAAGGAAATGGTGAAGGTCTACCACGAGCACGGGATTCGGGTGTTGGGGTATATGCAGGGGCGGAGCATCTACTACGAGACGCTGCGGGCGGAGCGGCCGGACCTGGACGACTGGGTCGGGCGGCGCTATGACGGGCAAGCGCACACCTGGGGGGGTTGCTACTACCGGCTGGGGCCGTGCCTGACGTCGCGAGGCTACATCGATTATATGAAGGAGGTGGTGCGGATCGGGATGGTGGAGATCGGTCTGGACGGGTTGCATAACGACAACAGCTACTATCAGCACTGTTGGTGCAAGCGTTGCGCGGGGCTGTTCCGCGATTGGCTGAACGCGGCGCCGGACCTGGAGGCGCGGACGGGGCTGCCGAACGCGGACTACGTGGAGCCGCCGCCGCTTCCGGACGAGTGGACGCGGTATGATCCGTTGCAGATTGCGTGGATGGAGTTCGGGACGCAGAACCGGTTGAAGGCGATGGGTGAGCTGTATGCGACGATGAAGGCGCTGAAGCCGGACGGGGTGTATGAACAGAATCCGGCGTTTCCGCGCAAGGGTCCGTACAAGGCGCGGCTGGCCGTGGATCCGGCGCAGGAGGGGGCGGTGTGCGACGTGGTGTGCGCGGAGAACTCGAATCTGCCGCGCGTGAGCAAGGGGGTGGTGGTGTCGCAGGCGGAGGCGTATCTGTACGGCGACGCGGGCGGGTATCACGTGCTAAGCACGACGTGGAACCATGACCGCGACGGAATGAAGCCGGCGGATACGCCGGGTCTGCTTTGGGCTGGGCTGGCGGAGGAGTTTTCGTATCACGCGGCGCTGCTGGGGAACAACTGGCTGCTGCGGCCGACGGCGGACGGGGCGGGCATGGCC
>CAYYEE010000270.1:0-6311 GCA_964470775.1 uncultured Planctomycetota bacterium
ACTTCAGGTCTTCGGCGGTGACGGGCTTGGGCTCCTTGTCGTTGGTCATGCCGATGACGATGCGGCCCAGGCGCTGGCGCAGGTCCTTGAGGTCGCTGCACAGGGCCAGGATGGCCATGACTTCGGAGGCGACGGCGATGTCGAACCCGGTCTGGCGCGGCCGGCCGTCGTCTTTCGTGCCCAGGCCGATGATGACGTTGCGCAGGGCGGCGTCGCTGACGTCCACGACGCGGCGCCAGGTGATGGAATAGGGGTCGATGTTGAGGGCGTTGCCCTTGGCGATGTGGTTGTCAATGAAGGCCGCGAGCAGGTTGTTGGCCAAGGCCACGGCGTGGACGTCGCCGGTGAGGTGGAGGTTGAACTCGTCCATGGGCACGACCTGGCTGTAGCCGCCGCCGGCCGCGCCGCCCTTGATGCCGAACACGGGGCCGAGGCTGGGCTGGCGGATGCACGTGACGACGCGCTTGCCGATTTTGGCCAGGCCTTGCGACAGGCCGATGGTCGTCGTGGTCTTGCCCTCGCCCAACGGGGTGGGGGTGATGGCGGTCACGTCAATGTACTTGCCGTCGGGCTTGTCCTTGAGGCGGCTGAGGATTTCGAGTTTGACCTTGGCCTTGGTGTCGCCATAGAGCTCCAACTCGTCGCGCCGGATGCCGATGGCCTCGGCGATCTCCGTGATAGGCTTGACCTTGGCGGCCTGAGCGATGGCCAGGTCGCTTGGCACGTCCGCATAACCGCGCGCCATGAGGCTCCTCCTTCCAGTCTTCTCTCGCTTCCCGGGCTGCTCCGCTGGCCGCGGGAAGTTCCGGGCTGGCAGAGTCAGCAAGAACCCGAAATTGTAGGGGCGCGGCAAGGGGCGCGTCAAGGATGTGTTGGGCTGCGGGGGAGGCGTGGGACAGGCCGGACAGGTCAGACCTTTCCGAAGGGGCGCGGCGGCGCTTTGTGTTGACCGGGGCGGCGCGTTGCCTTAGACTCACGGCCGCGGGGGCGGCTTTGCGGCCGCCCCCTTTTTGTCAGCCGGGCGCTTCGGGTCATGGCCCCGGGGGTTCTGGGCGAAAGGGACGGCGGTCGCGCATGGGAGAGGGCATCGGGTATCTGCTGGCGGCCGTGGCCACGCTTGCGTGGGGGCTGATCGTGCTGCCCGTGAAGCGGGCTGGGACGCCGGGCCGGCTGGGCATCGGGATCAGCATGCTGGCGGGCTTGGCCGCTCTGGCGCCGCTGGCGCCTTGGTGGTGGCCGGACGCGGCGGGCTGGCGCGAGCTTTTTTCGTGGACGGGGCTGAGCGTGTTGGGCGCGGGCATCTGCCAGGCGCCGCTGGCGACCATCTTCTACTACGAGGGCGCGCGCGTGGGCGAGGTGTCCATCGTGGCGCCGCTGACGCGCACGAAGATCGTGTTCGCCGCGGCGCTCCTGTCGGCGTTCGGTCTGGACACGATCACGAGGAACGTGGCGTGGGCGTGCGCGGCGGGCGTGGCCGGGGCGGCGGTGATGACGTGGCGGCCGGGTCTGAAAGGCCAGGCTCAGGCGCCGGTGAAGGGCGCGGGGCTGGCGCTGCTGGCCGCGCTTTCGTGGGCGGCGGGCGACGTTCTGGCGCGGCGCAGCGTGGGGCGGCTGCCGGCGATGACGGTGACTTTCGTGTCGCTGGCCCTGGGCGCCGCGGCGTATTACATCTACATGGCGGCGCGGGGCGAGACGCGCGCTATCTTCGCCATGCCGCTTCGTGATAAGCTGCTTTATGGGCTGCATGGGCTGGTGAGCTTCGGGCTGGCCTACGCGGCGTTCTATGGGTCCATGAAGCCCATCGGCGCGGCCAAGGCGGTGGTCATCACCGCGGCGTGGCCGGGGGTGTCGTTCGTGGCGGGGGTGGCGATCCTGGGGGAGCGGATCACGCCGGCCAAGGCGGCCGGGTTTGTCTTGCTGGCGCTCAGCGTGGCGCTGGCGGCTTGGTGATGGAGGCGTCCATGGCGGGCGGCAAGGCACTGATGAAGGCGGCGCGCGCTCTGGAAGAGACGCTGCGGGACATCAGGCGCGACCTGCACCAGCATCCAGAGGTTGCCTTTCAGGAGAAGCGGACCAGCGCCAAGGTGGCGGAGATTCTGCGCGGCCTGGGCATCGAGACCACGACCAACGTCAACCGCACCGGCGTTCTGGGCGTGCTCAAGGGGGGGCGGCCTGGCCACGTGGTGGGGCTGCGCGGCGACATGGACGCGTTGCCGATGCAGGAGACGAACGATGTTCCGTATCGCTCGGTGAACCCGGGCGTGTGCCACGCGTGCGGCCACGACGCGCACACGGCCATGCTGCTGGGCGCGGCCATGCTGCTGGCGCGCGCGCGCGATCAGGTTCCGGGAACCGTGAAGTTCTTCTTCCAGCCGGCCGAGGAGAGCATTTCCGGGGCGGAGGGGATGATCGCCGCGGGCGTTATGGAGCGGCCCAAGGTGGAGCGTGTGTACGGCATCCACTTGAGGCCCGAGGTACCCTTTGGCCACATCGCCACGGCCGCGGGCGCGATGATGGCGGGCGCGAATCACTTTGTCGTCACCGTGACAGGCCGCGGCGGCCACGGGGCGGCGCCGCATATGACCGCGGAACCGCTGCCCGCGGCGCACGCTATCTACGCCGGTTTCCAGACTCTCCGCCGCAACGTCAACGCGCTCGAACCCATGGTGCTCTCCGTTTGCGATTTCCACTCAGGCACGTCATTCAACATCGTGCCGGACGAGGCGCGGATGCAGGGCACGCTGCGGTTCATGAACCCGGAGGTGAAGGAGACTGTGCGCCAGCGGATGCGCGAGATCGTGAAGGGCGCGGCCGCGGCGTTCAAGGTGAAGGCGAAGCTGGAGTTCCGGATGAGCTGTCCGGCGCTGATCAATGACGAAGCGGCCAGCCGGGCCGTGGAGGCGGCGGCGCGGGCCGTGGGCGTACCGGTGGAGAAGCTGGCGCCGGTGATGACCAGCGAGGACTTTTCGCTGTTTGCGCAGGCCGCGCCTTCGGCGCTCTTCCGGCTGGGCACGCGCAAGCCGGGATGGGAGCGGACGCTGCACAACGGGACGTTCGACTTCGACGATTCGGCGCTGCCGGTGGGCGCCGCGGTGTTGGCGCAGTGCGTGTTCGAGTGGTGATGGCGTCGCAAGGGCAAGGACGGCGCGGAAAGGCGCATACGATGCAGAAGACTCCCAAAGGCTTTCGGCTGCACATCGGGCTCTTTGGCCGGCGGAACGTGGGCAAGTCGTCGCTGTTGAACGCGATCACGCGGCAGAGCGTGTCGATCGTGTCGGACGTGCCTGGCACGACCACGGACCCGGTGGAGAAGCCCATGGAGATGCTGCCGCTGGGGCCGGTGCTGTTCATCGACACCGCGGGCATCGACGACGTGGGCGCGCTGGGCGAGCTGCGCGTGCAGAAGACGCGCCAGGTCTTTGACCGCGCGGACCTGGCCGTGCTGGTGGCCGAGGCGGGAGTGTGGGGGCAATTCGAGGAGATGCTGCTCAAGGAGTTCGCGCGCATCAAGACGCCGCTGATCGTGGTGATGAACAAGACGGACATCGCCAAGCCGGACGAGCGGGTAGAGGCGGCGCTGAAGGCGAAGAAGATTCCCGTGGTGCACGCGGTGGCTACGCGCGGCGAGGGCGTGCTGGAGCTGTGCGAGGATTTGATCCGTTGCGCGCCCGAGGACTTCATCAATCAGCCGTCGCTGCTGGGCGATCTTGTGCCGCCGGGCGAGATGGTGGTGTTCGTGGTGCCGATTGACCTGGAGGCGCCCAAGGGCCGGCTGATCCTGCCGCAGGTGCAGGCGATTCGCGACATTCTGGACAACGACTCGTACTGCATCGTGGCCAAGGAGCGCGAACTGCGCGACGCGCTGGACCGGCTGAACCGTCCGCCCGCGCTGGTGGTGACGGACAGCCAGGCGTTCTTGAAGGTGGCCGGCGACACGCCGCCGCACATCAAGCTGACCTCATTCAGCATTCTCTTTGCGCGCTTCAAAGGCGACCTGCTGGAGTTCGTGCGCGGGGCCGCGGCCGTGGATCGGCTCAAGCCGGGCAGCAAGGTGCTGGTGGCGGAGGCGTGTTCGCATCACCCCATCGGCGACGACATCGGCCGCGTCAAGATTCCGCGCTGGCTGCGCCAGTACGTGGGCGGGCCGCTGGAGTTCCACACGGCGCAGGGCCACGATTGGCCCGAGGACCTGGCGACGTACAGCCTGGTGGTGCATTGCGGCGGGTGCATGTTCAACCGCCGCGAGGTGCTGAGCCGCATGTTGCGCGTGCGCGAGGCGGGCGTGCCCATCACCAACTACGGGCTGTGCATCGCGTATTCGCTGGGCATCTTTGACCGGGCGCTGGAGCCGTTCCCCGCGGCGCTGGAGCTGTGGCGCCACTTGCGATCGGGGCGGTCGGCGGCGGCGGAATGACGGGCATGGACAGAGCGGAGATTCTGGCCTGGCTGCGCGAGGACCGGCCGGAGCGGCTGGAGGAGCTCTGGGCGGCCGCGGACAAGGTCCGCCGCGAGAACGTGGGCGACGAGGTGCACTTGCGGGGGCTCATCGAGATCTCCAACTACTGCGTGCGGCGATGCGCCTATTGCGGCCTCAGCGCGGCGGGGGAGGCGGGGGTGGCGCGCTATCGCATGACGCGCGACGAGGTGCTGGGCTGCGCGCGCAAGGCGGTGGCGTTCGGGTACGGCACGGTGGTGATGCAGGCGGGCGAGGACTACGGCATCGAGACCGCTTGGATGTCGGAGCTGATCCGCGCCATCAAGGCCGAGACGCCGCTGGCCGTGACGCTGAGCCTGGGCGAGCGGCCGGATGCGGACCTGGCCGCCTGGCGCCAGGCCGGGGCGGACCGCTACTTGCTGCGCTTCGAGACCTCGGACCCGGAACTGTACGCGCGGATTCATCCGCCGCTGCCGGGACGGCCGCGGGACCGGATGGCGATTCTGCGGACGCTGCAAGCGCTGGGCTACGAGGCGGGCAGCGGGGTGATGATCGGCATTCCGGGGCAGACCTATGAGATTCTGGCCGCGGACATCGAGTGGTTCCGCGCGCTGGACCTGGACATGATCGGCGTGGGGCCGTATATCCCGCATCCGGCCACGCCGCTGGGCCGGGGCGAGGCCAGCCCGGCCGCGCCGCCGGGGCGCCAGGTCCCCAACAGCGAGTTGATGACGTACAAGGTGATTGCGCTGGCGCGGCTGGTGTGCCCGGAGGCGAACATTCCCAGCACGACGGCGCTGGCCACGATCAACAAGGAGACGGGCCGCGAGCTGGGGCTGTCGCGCGGGGCGAACGTGGTCATGCCCAACCTGACGCCGCCGGCGTATCGCGTGCTCTACGAGATCTATCCTTCCAAGGCGTGCATCAACGAGACGGCGGAGCAGTGCCAGCTTTGCCTGGAGGGAAGGATCCACAGCATCGGGCGAAGGGTGGGCAGCGGGCAGGGGGGGAGACGGCGGCGGAGGTAGGGGCGGCCGTCTGCGCCGGACATCTTTGAGGAGTCCGGCGGCTCATCCCGCGAAGGGGGGCTCGCCCTGGATGCTTTGCACCAGCTTGAGCGCGGCTTCCACTTTGTCCCTGGGGCCGCGGAAGACGATCCACACCGCGCCTTCGGCGCCGCCGATGCCGCCGGCCGCGGCCTGGAAGGCGGCTACGCCGCTCAGGATGTCGAGCGCCTCGATTTCGGTGATGATCTGTCCGGTGATGGGGAACATGGAGGGCTCGGGGGTGAGGCTCTCGATGGGCTCGCGCAGGCTGGCGGAGACGCTGGGGATGTCGCCGGGGATCTGCTTTTCGAGGCCGACGGGGATGATGAGCGTGGCTTTGCGCGCCACGACATGGGGGTAGACCTGGCCGATCGTGCCCGAGGAGCTGCTGCCGATGAGCACGCCCGCGGTCCGGCGGCGATAGTCGAGCGCGTTGGCGCCTTTGATGACCACGTCGCCGGGTTTGAGCTTTTGCAGCGCGTCGGCCAGGGTCATGTCCGGGGCTTGCTTGCCGTTGATGAGGACGATGTCGCTGAGGGTCTGGGTGGGCTGGAGGCGATGGCCGCCCTTGGCGGGATAGACGCGGCCCGAGACAAACGCGCCGCGCTCGATCTTGCGGCCCAGGATTTCTTCGGCGACGTACGTGTTGGTCGTTCCGCGCGTGATGATGACCATGCCCGAGGCCATGGCCTTGCGCACGGCCGGGGACTGGGCTACGGCCTTGGCGATGAGGCGTTTGCTTTCGGCCGGGGTGAGAACAGCGTGGGCCTGGACCACGGGTTCGGGGGCGGCGGGCTCCGGAGCGGCCGGGCTCATCTCGGCGTCGCTGC
>CAYYEE010000271.1:0-6236 GCA_964470775.1 uncultured Planctomycetota bacterium
TCCGCGCAGAAGGTTGCATGCGCCCCTGGGCCGTAGCCAAGCTGGCGGGTGGCGGGCGCGCCGCGCCGGCCTCGACAAGGCGGCGGGTTTGTGGAAAACTACATCGGCGTTGAGTCGTGATTCCAAACAAGGAGGAGCGGCCGTGAGTCCTTCCGCTTCCGCGCCGGCTGAGACGGCCAAGGCCGCGGGGCCGCAGCTTTCCGCGCGGCAGGCGAAGATGCTGCTGGCGGCCTTGGCGGTGTATGTGCTTGCGCTGGCGTTCTTGACGGCGGACCAGGTGTTTGAGTGGGGCATTGTGCGGCCGGAGCTGGACCGCCAAATTCTGGCGCGCATTGACCGGTTCCGCGCGCCGCCGCCGGGCGTGCCGTTCGATGGGCTTGCGGCGCTGCGGGGGGACGTGGCGTCGCTGGCCTCGGGGGCGCCGCGGGAGTTCCTGCCGCTTCTTGTCCGGCTGGACGACGCGATTCAGCTCTTCTTGATCGGGGCGCCGCCGGACCGCGAGTCGCTGGTGGAGGCGGACAAAGAGCTGGAGGCGATTCAGAAGATGCAGGCGACGCCGGAGGTCAAAGCGCTGGCGGAGAAAGCGGCGGGGCTTTTGGCGAGGCTGCGGGGATTGGCGGAGGGGATTCCGCCGGATCAGATGAAGGCGCTTGCGGAGTATCGCGACGGGGTGATAGAGTTTGTGATCAATTACCACGAGTTCTCTATTCCGCTGCTGATCCCGGCGCTGGAGAGCAAGTCGGCGCAGACCGCGGCGGCGGCGACGGTGTGCCTGCATCAGATCGCGTGGCGGTTTTTCCGGCAGCGATTGAACGCGGGCGCGGACCCGGCGGCGTGGCGGGAATGGTGGCGGAAGACGAATGAGGAGATGGACCGCCGCGCGCAACGATGACCTTCAGGGAGTCCCATGCCACAGCAACCGAACTTCGTCGTTCTCGTGCCTGACCAGTTCCGCTTTGATCTGTTGGGCTGCGCGGGCCACCCGGCCCGGCCGACGCCGAATCTGGACCGGCTGGCGAGCGAGGGCGTGCGGTTCGAGCGTTGTTACACGGTGCACCCGCTGTGCATGCCGACGCGGGCCACATGGCTGACGGGGCGAACGCCGCGCGGGCACGGGGTGCGGTGCAACGGGGTACCACTGAACCCGGCGATTCCGACGATGACGGCGGCGCTGGCGGCGGTGGGGTATCTGACGCACGGAATCGGAAAGCTGCACTTCAATCCGTTCTTTCCGCACCGGCTGTTCGACCCGGACACGCTGAAGCCTGAGGAGTGGCCGGAGGCGGCGCCGATGTGGAACAGCGGGCGTCTGACGGCGCTGCCGAGTCCGTACTACGGGTTCCAGACCACGGAGTTCATGGGCGGAAACGGGCACCGCGTCTACGGTGACTATGCGCGGTGGCTGTTGGAGCGGGAGCCGCGGGGGCGGGAGTTGCTGGCGCCGCCGCCGGGGGTGGTGATGGATTTTGAGCGGAGCGTGGAGGTGACGTGGCGGACGGCGCTGCCGGACGCGCTGCACGTGACGTCGTGGGGCGCCGAGCGGGCGGAGGCGTTTTTGGACAAGGCGGCGCGGTCGGGCCGGCCGTTCTTTTTGTGGCTGTCGATTCCAGACCCCCACCCCCCCTACACGGCGCCGGCGCCGTGGTGCGATATGTTCCGGCCCGAGGATATGCCTGCGCCGGCGCGGCGCGAGGGTGAGCTGGACAGCTTGCCGCCGCACTACAGGCGGCTGTATGAGACGGGTGTGCCGACGGCGGGGCGCATCGCGCCGACGCGCATCGCGGACGACGCGCGGCAGCGGGCGGCGGCGATGGTGTGCGGCATGGCGGCGCAGTTCGACGCAATGGCGGGACGGGTGATGAAGCGGCTGGAGGAGCTGGGTCTGGGGGAGAACACGGTGACGGTGTTCATGTCAGACCACGGGCAGATGCTGGGCGATCACTGGATGTTCAGCATGCCGCCGAGTCATCTGGACGGGTCGCTGCGCGTGCCGTGTATCTGGCGGTTCCCGGGGCGCTTTCCGGCGGGGAGGGTTTGTTCAGGTCTGGCGAGCCATCTGGACTTTGCGCCGACCGTCCTGGACCTGGCGGGCGTGGCGATTCCGGAAGGCCCCACGCCGCCGGCGCCTGAGGCGCCCGGGCAGCGTCCGCCGTGGCCGGGGCGGAGCCTGAGGCCGATGCTGACGGGCGAGGCGGAAAGCGTGCAGGAGTCGGTGATCGCGGAAAATGACGAGGACTATCTGGGGCTGCGGCTGCGGACGCTGATTACGCAGGACTACCACATTACGCTGTACGCGGGCGAGCGGTACGGCGAGATGTTTGACCTGAGGCGCGATCCGCGGCAGTTGCATAACCTGTGGGATGAGCCGGGGGCGCTGGGGCTGAGGAACAGCCTGCTGGCGCAACTGGCGGACCGGTTCGCGCAGACCGACAGCGTGCTGCCGAGACGCATGGGGCATGCGTGAGGGGACGGCGGCGACGGAGACGGACAACGGCAAACGGCGGAGGATGGGGCTCGCGCGGAGAAGTGCGAACAGGAACGGTGAACGAATACGGGCGAGGCGGCCGCGCTCCGGCGGCTAGGCGAGCGCGTGTCCTGTGGGGTGAGGCCAGGGCCAGGGACGAGGGGCCATGACGGACGGGAGGATCGCGTCTTCGGGCGCGGGGCGCCCGGCGGGTACGTTGCGGGGTTGGGGGGGCATGGGTTATACTTCTGCGTGCTTCTACGGCGCGCGGCTCTTTCGGCCGGCGCGGCGATGTTTTCCCCTCGCGGGGGCGTTTCATGTTCTGGCCTTTCACCTCGAATCGCAAAGCCCGCGCCGCACAGTCTGAGCGCTTCGGTCCATACACGATTCTCCGCCCGATCCACGAGGGGGAAAAGGCGTTTGTTTATCTGGCCAGGTCGACGGAAACGGGCGAGAAGGCGGCGATCAAGGTCTATAAGCCGAACTTCGACCGCGCGGCGCACCAGATGCGGAAGAAGTACCGCCTGCGTCGCGAGGGGGAGATCGGTCTGCTGCTGAATCCGCCCGCCGGGGTGGACCCGGCGACGTACCCGATTGTGCGCACGCTGGCCACGGGGCGCGAGGGCGGGCGGCCTGACGGCGCGGTGTACATCATCATGGAGTTCATCGAGGGGGCGAGCCTGAAGGGGCTGATGACTACGTCGGACCCGAACCTGGCGAGCCGGCGGGTGGCGATCTGCCGGGAGTGCGCGCGGGCGCTGGACATCGTGCATTCGCACGGTCTGGTGCATCGGGACGTGTGCCCGGATAACTTTCTGGTGAACAACCGGTGGGAGCCGAAACTGATCGACCTGGGGTTCTGCGTGCCGCCGGGGATGACGTTCGAGGAGAAGACGGGAACGGTGAGCTACATGTCGCCGGAGCAGATTTCGGTTGGGCCGATTACGCCGCAGACGGACGTGTACGGGCTGGGCGCGGTGATGTATGAGCTGTTCACGCGGCGGCCGCCGTTTACGAGCAACATCAAGCTGGGCAATGAGCGGCTGGCGCAGCGCCGGAACAATGAGATCATGGATCAACACCTGCACGCGAAGCCGGCGCCGCCGAGCCAGATTGCGCCGGATGTGCCGCCGGCGCTGGACGCGGTGATCCTGAAGTGCCTGGAGAAGTCGCCGGAAAGGCGGTATCCGTCGATGAAGGAGTTGATGCGGGACCTGGGGGAGATTCGCTGAACGGGGGTCTGGCGCAGAGGCGCGCAAGCCCGGAGAACGGGAACCGCAAAGAGCCAGAGATGCGCGCAGATTGACACGGATGCGATGAACGGCAACCGCTGATGACGCGGATGGCGCAGAGTGACGGACGCTAAGCGCCGGGTTGCGCCGGATGTGGAAGCGTGTTACGAGATAAGGAGCCTGTCGAGATGGCCAAGTTTCGCGTGGCGATGATTGACTACGACTACGAGTCCCTGGAACCGATCGCGAAGCCCATCCGGGACGCGGGCGGGGTGTTTGAGGCGCGGCAGTGCAAGACGCTGGATGAGGCGCTGGAGTTCGCGAAGGACGCGGACGGGGTGATTATCCAGTACCTCGGGCCGGCTTCGGATCGGATGTTTTCGTCGCTGCCCAAGTTGAAGGTCGTGACCCGGATGGGCATCGGGCTGGACCCGATTGATCCGGCGTCGGCGACGCGCCACGGGGTGTGCGTGGCCCATGTGCCGAGCTATTGCGAGGACGAAGTGTCGGACCAGGCGATGGCGCTGCTGCTGGCGTGCGCGCGCAAGGTGGTCTTTTTCCACAACGACATCCTGGGCGGGCGGTGGGACTTCAACAGGGGGAGGCCGATCCACCGGCTGCGCGGGCAGACGCTGGGGCTGATGGGGTTTGGCAAGATTCCGCGGTATGTGGCGCCCAAGGCGAAGGCGTTCGGGCTGAACGTGATTGCGCACGATCCGTTCGTCAAGGCGGATGTGTTCGCGAAAGAGGGCGTGCGGCCGGTGGACTTTGACACGCTGCTGGCGGAGTCGGACTTCTTGTCCGTGCACTGCCCGCTGATGCCGCAGACGCGGGGTCTGTTCGGGGCATCGGCGTTCGCGAAGATGAAGAAGTCAGCCGTGATTATCAACACGGCGCGGGGGCCGATTATTGACGAGGCGGCGCTGGCGGAGGCGCTGAAGTCGGGACGCATCGCGGGGGCGGGTCTGGACGTGTTGACCAAGGAACCGCCGGAGGCGGGCAATCCGCTGATCGGGCTGCCGAACGTTGTCCTGGCCCCGCACCTCGGATTCTTTTCCGAGGAGTCGCTGATTGATTTGCAGACCAAGGCGGGGCTGTACACGGCGCAGGTGTTGTGCGGCCAGCGGCCGATGGGTCTGGCGAATCCGGAGGTGCTGCCCAAGGCGCGGATGAAAGTTCAGTAGCCGGCGGGCGGGCTGGGCTTGGAGGGCTGTCCTTGGCGTCAGCCCCCCTCTTTCCTCTCCTAGGGGGAGAGGGGAGATGGGGGCTGATAAAGACGCCTGCGCTCCGGCGTGGCGCGTGGAGCCGGCGTTGGCCAGCGCCGGGGACATGGCCCCGGCCTGCAAGGGCGTTGCGGCCGGACGTCGTGGACGAATGCGGATGAAGACGCAGACGCTCAGATTCTGGGCCGTTCCCGTGTGCCTTGCAGGCGCGGTCCTGCTGGTTATGGGGTTCACCGCGTCTGATCCGGGGCTGACGTGGGATGAATCGTATTACACGGCGTTCGCGGGGCGGTATGGGCAATGGGTTCGGGCCGCGATGGGAATGGGGCCGGGGGCCGGCGCGGCGTTCGCTCCGCACTCGATGCTCTATGAGAAGCCTTTCTCCAAGGAAGTCCTGCGGTCGTATTGGGGGCTGGACCCGGTCCGGCCGGGCGAGGCGGCGCTGGGGCAGAAGCACCCGCCACTGGGCAAGATGGTGTCGGCGTTTTTCATGGCTGTGTACGGGTCGCATGGCTTGGATTACACGGCGGCGCGGCTGGGGTCGGCGCTGCTGTTCGCGGGGCTGTGCCTGGCGATGTATCTGCTCGTGCGGCGGCTATACGACGCGCCGGCGGCGGTGTTCAGCGTCTTGGCGCTGGCGGCGATGCCGCGCTTTGTGGCGCATATGCGGCTGGCGACGCTGGAGCCTTGCCTGGCGCTGTTCAGCACGTTGACGATTCTGCTGTTCCCTCTGGCGTGCAAGGATCGGCGGTGGGTGTTTGCGTGCGCGGCGGCGTTCGGGCTGGCGCTGCTGTCGAAAATCAACGCGGTGTTGATCCCGTTTGTGGTGGCGCCGTGGGGGCTGTTGTTCCTGAGGCGCAAGGCGGTTCCGGCGCTTGCGTTCATGGCGGCGGCTGGGCCGCTGATCTTTGTGCTGGGCTGGCCGGCGTTGTGGACGGACACGATAAACGGGCTGACCCTCTACTTCCGGGACAAGTTCATCCGGGCGCCGATCCCCTGTTTCTACTTCGGACACTGGCACAAGGAGACGTTCGCGCCGTGGCATTACGCGCTGGTCATGCCGCTGATCACGACGCCGGCGCTGGTCTTGGCCGCGGCGTGCGCGGGGCTGGCGCGCTGCCGGCGAGCGTGGGGCGCAGAGCCAGAGACCGCGCGGCTCGATCTCCTGATGGCGCTAGCTGTGGCTGTGCCTGTGGCGGCCGTGGCGAGTCCTTCGACATGCCGCTGTGACGGGGTCCGGCTGATGCTGTGCGCGTTTCCGTTTGTGGCGATCCTGGCGGGTCGAGGGGCGGCGTGGGCGTGGGCGGCGTGGCGGCG
>CAYYEE010000272.1:0-6225 GCA_964470775.1 uncultured Planctomycetota bacterium
TCGCCACCGGCACAATCAGCGCCGTCAGCGCCAGCGCCGCCAGCGCCTCCACCAGCGTGAACCCGCCCGTCCGGCGCCGCCTCATCGCGTCTCCTCCGTCACGCGCGCCGCCTCGATCGCCTCCGCCGGCGACCGGCACACCACGTCCACCCTCTCCCCCTGCCGTCCCGTAATCCGCAGCCGCGCCGCCTCGCTCCGCCCATCGGGGTAGAACGAAATCCACTCCCGCGTCACATTCGTCCCCTCGTCCGGCGCCCACTCCATCGCCGCCCCCGCCGGCAGCGCGAACACCCGCCCGAACTCGCTGCCCAGCGTCTCAAACCCCGCGCTCGTCTGCGCCGTCAGCCAATACTGCCCGTCCTTCGTGTCCACGTTCAGGCGGTACACCCGCCCCTCCGCCGCCGCGCGCGACCGCGCATACTGCGTCAACGCCACCATCTGCCCCGCCGCGTCCCACACCTGCCGCGAGGCAAAATACCCCCGCAGCGACGGCGCCGCCGCGGCCAGCGCCACGCACATCACCACCATCACCAGAATCAGCTCCATCAAGCTGAACCCGGCGCGCGCGCCGGCGGCCGGCCTAACGGCCTGTTGAAAAAGACACCGCGCCGGCGGGGACATGTTGCGGAAGCCCGCCAACGGCGGGATCGCGACGTGTCCGCGGAACCGCCGCAAGCCCTCCAACGAGGTGTTAGCGCTGCGTCCAGTTGTCAATGTCGTCGTCTCCGCCTTCCTGCTTGTTCGGCCCCATCGAGTGCAGGTCATACGTGTCCGTGTTGTGCTGGCCAGGCTGCTGGTACACATACGGGTTCCCCCAAGGGTCTTTCGGCACGCCGCGCTTGATATACGGCCCGCGCCAGCCCGTCACGTCGCCGGGCTGCTCCACCAGCGCCGTCAAGCCCTCCTCCGTCGTCGGGTACCGCCCCGTGTCCACCTCAAACGCGTCCAGCGCCGTCTCCAGGCTGGCGATGTCCGCCCGCGCCGCCGTGATGCGCGCCTGCTCCGACCGCTTCGTAAATCGCGGCGCCAGAATCGCCGTCAACGCCGCCAGAATCGCCAGCACCAGCAACATCTCGATCAGGGTGAAGGCCCCCCGGCCGCGCCCGAATCTCCGCCATGCGTTCCTCATCATGCGCGCCTCCAGTCGCCCGCCGCGCGGGCCGCTAACGAATCAAGTCCTGCAACGTGAACACCGGTAACAGCATCCCGATCACCACCGTCCCGACCAGACCCGCCATCACGAACAGCAGCGCCGGCTCCGCCAGCGCCACCAGCATCCGCAGCCGCCGGTCCAGGTCCGCCTCATACGCCCCGGCCACGCGGATCAACTCCTTGTCCAGCCGCCCGCTCTCCTCCGCCACCGCCACCATCTCCACCACCGACGGCGGAAACAACCGCTCCGACGCCGCCAGGCTCCGCGCCAGCGACGCCCCCCGCTGCACGTCCTCCACGGCCTGCGTCACCGTATCGGCCAGGCTCTGATTCCCGATCGCCTCCCGCGCCACGCGCAGGGCCAGCACCAGCGGCACCCCCGCGCCCAGCAGCGTCCCCAGCATCCGGCAGAACCGCACCAGCGCGAACCGCGCCACCACCCGCCCCGCCGCCGGAGCGGCCAGCGTCACGCGCTCAAACACCCGCCGCCCCTCCGCCGTGTCCAACGCCCGCTTCAACGCCACGGCCACCAGCGCCGCCGCGGCCAGAATCCAGACCCCATACCTCAGCGCCGCGCTGCTCACGGCCACAATCACCCGCGTCAACCAGGGCAGCGCCTCCCCGAACTCCGCGAAGATCGTCGAGAAGCGCGGAATGAAGAACGTCAGCAAAAACACCATCACCCCCGCCGCCACCGCCGCCAGCACCGCCGGATAGATCAACGCCGCCTTCACCCGCCCCTTCAGGTCCTGTTCGCGCGTGCGGAAATCCGCGATCTGCTCCAGCACCACCTCCAGGAACCCGCCCGTCTCGCCCGCTCGCACCATGGCCACGTACACCGGCGGAAACGCCTGCGGACGCTTGCCCAGCGCGTCCGCCAGCGACATCCCCCCCACCACGTCGTCGTGAATCGCCACCCACATCGCCTTGGCCGAAGACTGCGACGCCTCGCGCGCCAGAATCTGCAGCGCCTTGCTCAACGAAACCCCCGCCGCCAGCAGACTCGCGAGCTGGCGCGTGAAGCTCTCCACGCTCGCCTGCGAAACCCGGCCCGGCCGCCCCGCCGGACGCTTGGCCTTGCCCGCCATCGCCCGCTCCGTCACCGACATCGGCCGCAGGCCCAGCGCCGCCACCGCCTCGATGGCGCCCGCGCGGCCGTCGGCCGACACGCTCCCCTGGGTCTGCCGGCCCGCGTTGTCCATCGCAATGTAGTCAAACGTCGCCATCACCCCGCTCCAGCCGCGCCGCTCGCCGCCGGCGTGGTCCAGCCGTTCATGGCCAGCCGCTCGTCCTTGGTCGCGCGCAGCACTTCCTCCACGGTCGTGCGCCCCTCGGCCGCCACACGCCACCCGTCCTCGCGCAGGCTCTTCATCCCGTGCGTCTGCGCCGCCTTGCGGATCACCCCCGCCGGCGGCCGGTCCAGGATCAGCCCCCGCACGTCGTCCGTCACCATCATCAACTCAAAGATCCCCGTCCGTCCCCGATAGCCCAAGCCCTGACACCGCCGGCACCCACGCCCCGCCCACAGCCCCGCAAGCTCCTTCAGATCATACTGCCGCCGCGCCCTCTCCACCTCGGCTTCCGGCAGCCGCTCGCGGCACTCCGGGCAGATGACGCGCACCAGCCGCTGCGCCAGCACCGCCTCCAGCGACGACGCCACCAGATACGGCTCCACCCCCATGTCCACCAGCCGCGTCAGCGCGCCCGGCGCGTCGTTGGTGTGCAAAGTCGAAAACACCAGGTGCCCGGTCAACGACGCCTGCACCGCGATCTCCGCCGTCTCCAGGTCGCGGATTTCGCCCACCAGCACCACGTCCGGGTCGTGCCGCAGGATGGACCTCAACCCCCGCGCAAACGTCAGTCCCGCCTTGGACGAAACCTGAATCTGGTTGATCCCCCGCAACTGATACTCCACCGGGTCCTCGATGGTGACGATCTTCAGGTCCGGCTTGTTGATCCGCGACAACGCGGCGTACAGCGTCGTCGTCTTCCCGCTCCCCGTCGGCCCGGTCACGAGGATAATCCCGTGCGGCAGGTCCAGCAGCCGCTCGAACGACGCGCAGTCCGCCGCGGACATGCCCAGGCTCTCCATGCCCAGCAGCGCCGCCCCGCGGTCCAGCAACCGCAGCACCACGCCCTCTCCGTGGAGCATGGGAATCACCGACACGCGCACATCAATGTCGCGCTCCTCGATACGCAACTTGATGCGCCCGTCCTGCGGCAGCCGCTTCTCCGCGATATCGAGGTGGCTCAGAATCTTCAACCGCGAAATGATCGCCGCGCGGAAACGCCGCACGTCGCCCGGAATCGCCGCCTCCTGCAACACCCCGTCCACGCGATACCGCACGCGCAGCTCGTCCTCAAACGGCTCGAAGTGCACGTCCGTCGCGCGCAGGTTGATCGCCTCCACCAGAATCTCGTTCACGAACTTCACGATGGACGCGTCCTGCGCCGCCTCGCTCAAGTCCACCCCGTCGTCCGGCTCGTGGTCCACCACCTGCACCCCGCCGTCCGCTACCATGGACTGCACCGTGTCCGCGCCCACGCCCAGGCAGCGCTTCAGCCACCGGTCAATCTCCGCCGACGGCGCCACGGCCAGCCGCACCTCGCGCCCCGACGCCAGCCGCAGCTCGTCCAGACCCGTCGTGTCGAACAGCCGGCTGCCCGCCACCAGCGTCACCCCATCCGCCTCCTCCCGCAGCGGCAGCAGCTTGCGCTCCATCAACACCCGCGCCGGAAACGCCGCCAGGAACTCCCGCGCCGGCGGCCGTCCCTCCACGTCCGCCCACGGTACCCCGAACGCCTCGCCCAGACTCCGCAACACCCGCTCTTCCTGCGCGTCTTCCTGCGATAGCAGCGCCTCGTCCAGCGGCGCGCCCGCCGCCTGCGCCGCCCGCGCCCGCTCCCGCTGCGCCGGCGTGATCACGCCCTGCGACACCAGTTGTTCCAGGATGTCCGTCATGCGCCGCTCCCGCCTGCAAAAGGTTCGCCGCCTTCCGGCCCGCGGCCGGAAGGCGGCGCCCGCGTCTCGCCTCAGTCCAGCACGCCGATCAGCACCAGATACGCTTCCTGCCGCGGCGTCACCAGCTCGCGCAGCGAATCCCGCGTCTTGGCCAGTTCCTGCTTCGCTTTCTCCCTGGCCTCCCTGAACGCCGTCAGCTTCGCCTTGATCTCCGCTGGCGCCGCCTGCTTGTTGTCCAGCGTCTTCTGCAGCGCCGTCGCCGCCGTCATCGTGGCTGACATCGTCTGCGCTCCCTGGGCGCCCTCGCCGCCGGGCCCGCCCTGTCCGCCGCCCGGCCTGCCGCGCCGCCCCATCACCGCCATCCGCATTCCCCCGCTCGCCGTCTCCCGCGACAGCGTCATCGCCTTATCGATCAGGGGCTCCAGCGCCTTCCACTCCTCGTCCGTCGCCGCCAACTGCGTCTTGAGATCCTCCATCATCCGCTGGCGGAACTGCGCCATGTTGAACCGGCCCCCGCGCTGGCCGCCGCCGCGCTGGCCGCCTCCCTGGTTGTCCTGCGCCAACGCCACGCCCGCCGCCAGCAACGCCACCGCCAGCAGACCCACCACTCTCTTCATTCCGCCACCCATTGCGACACTCCTTTCTTCTCTTCCCCCTCGGGAAAACGCTCACTGCGCGCTCTTCGGCGAAGCCGGCGCCCCAGAAGGCGGCGGCGGTTCCGGGCCGCCGCCGTCATCCGGAGGAGGGCCGGGAGGGCCACGCCGGCCCCGGCCGCCGCGCTGCTTCAGAATCTCCTCATACTTCGCCCGCTGCTTCTCGTTCAGGATCTTCTTCGTGCTCTCCACCGCGTCGTCAAACGCCTTCTTCCGCTCCTCCGCCTGCGCCGCCACCTTGGCCGAAAAACTCTTCATCACCTCGTCATAGCGCGCCTTCTGCTCCTCCGTCAGCAGCGCCTGAATCGCCTCGTCGCGTTCTTTCTCCAGGGCCTGCCGCTCGACATGCCGCTGCCCCCGCCCGCCGCCCATGACCCCCGACCAGATCTGCCGCATCTGCGTCCGCTGCTCCGGCGTCAGATCCAGCTCGTGCGTCAGCCACGAGCCCGGCGGCGGCGGCGCCGGCGGCGGGAACAAAGCCACCCCCGCGGCCACACCCGCCGCAAAAGCCGCCACAAAACACCCCAACACTACCCAGCGAGTGGTCTTACTCATGGCTTTTCTCCAGCGACAAGTCGTCCACGATCCACTGCGCAAGCTGGCCTGTCTCCGTCGTCGTCGCCACGCCGCCCCGCGCCGCCGCCCACTCCCACGCCACCGCCGTGGCCGGCGCGCGCGCGGACGGCGATGGGCTCATCCACGTCCAGCCCAGGCTGGCGATCAGGATCACCGCCGCCGCCGCCGCCAGTCGCTCCGCCAGACGCACCACCACGGTCTCCGTCGCCGCCGCCGCCGCCCCGCGCATCCGCTCCATCGCCTCCGCCCCCAGCGCCGGCGCCTGGAACCCCGCCAGCGCCTCCGACAAACGCCGCATCTCCTCCAGAGCCTCGCGGCACGCCGCGCATTCCGCCAGGTGGCGCTCCACCGCCCCCCGCTCCTCGGCCCCCAGCTCGCCGTCGTGATACGCGCTCAGACGCCCGCTCGTTTCCAGGTCACACATGCCTCGGCGCTCCTTCCTTCTCCGGCCCCCGCCGCGCCAGATAATCCTTCAGCCGCTCGCGCAACGCCTGTCGCGCCCGATGCAGCCTCGACTCAACCGTCCCTCGCGGCGCGCCCAGCGCCTCCGCCATCTCCTCGTACGTCATCCCCTCCAGCTCCCGCAGCGCAATCACCTCCCGCTGCTCCGGCGCCAGCGACTCCAGCGCGCCCAGCAGGTCCATGCGCGCGTCCAGCCCTTCCTCCGGCCCCCGCGCCGCCGGCGCCGCCTTGTCCAGCGGCAGCGCCTGCCCCCGCGCCCGCGCCTGCCGCCGCCGCGCCGCCTGCCTCACCAGAATCTGGATCAGCCACGTCTTCAACGACGACCTCCCCTCAAACGACCGCAGCGACCGAAAAGCCCCCACAAACGTCTCCTGCACAACGTCTTCCGCGTCCTGCGCGTGCCCCACCAGCGAAAACGCC
>CAYYEE010000273.1:0-6208 GCA_964470775.1 uncultured Planctomycetota bacterium
GCGCCTCGCCCTGCTCGCCGAAGCCGGCGCCGCCGACGAGAACACCTTTCGCCAGCGCCTTGACCTCTGGACCCGCCGCCAGGAGCTCACCGCCCGCCTCCGCGACCTCCAAGCGCAAATCGCCGCCGCCTGCGGCGCCGGCCCCGCCGCCGACAACCTCAAGCACGAACTCGCCACCGGCGACCTCGACGCCTGGGAGCGCCGCCTCGCCGATATCTCGCGCGATCTCCAAGCCCTCCAAGCCGGGCGCGACACCGCCATCAAAGAGCATCGCGACGCCGAAACCGCGGTCAAGGAGCTCGCCGAATCCTCCGACGTCGCCGCCCTTGAAGCCGGCGAAAAGGCCCTCGCCGCCGAAATCGCCCAGGCCGCGGCCGAATGGCGCGTCGCCGCCGTCGCCCGCGCTCTCGTCCAGCGCACCCTCGCCGAGTTCGAACGCGGGCGCCAGCCCCAAGTCCTGGCCCAGGCCTCCGTCTGGTTCCAGCGCGTCACCGGCGGACGCTACACCCGCGCCGTCCAAGATGACCAGGCCGGCGGCATCGCCGTCCTCGACCGCCACGGCGCCCGTCTCACCGTCAACCAGCTCAGCCGCGGCACGGCCGAACAGCTCTATCTCTGCGTGCGCCTGGGCCTCGCCGCCGAGTTCGCGCGCTGGTCCCAATCGCTCCCGCTCATCATGGACGACGTCCTTGTCAACTTCGACCCCATCCGCGCCAGGGGCATGGCGGAGGCGCTGGCGGAGTTCAGCGCCGGACGGCAGGTTCTTTTCTTCACGTGCCACACGGCGACAAGGGACGCGCTGCGAGCCGCGATCCCGGGGCTCAACGTGGTGGCGATGGCGGTTCCCCATCTTGAGCAACCCAGCGGCGGAGGCCGCTGAGGCGCCCCAAGAGAGGACCGCGAACAACGAGGAGGGATGATGGTCCGGGAACCAGGAGGCCCCCCCTGGCGGATTTTGGCCGTGGACAACAACCCCGCGGCCCAGGCGTTTTACAGAGAAGCCTTGAACGCTCCATCCCAGCGCTCCGCCTCCGAGAGCGCCGCCCCCTATGGCGAAGACGGATGGGCCGGCGCGCCGTTCGACATCGTCGTGTGCCCGTCGAGCCACGAGGCCCTGCCTCTCGCTCGAAACGCGCGCGAGACAGGCAAGCCTTTCGCCGTGGCCTTCGTCGACGCCGGCCAAGGCCCCAAAGGCTTGGAAGCCTCCGCCAAGCTGCGCGAGACCGACCCCGGCCTCCACATCGTGCTGCTCACCGACAGCCCCGAAGTCCCAGACCCCCCGCCCGAGCATCACGCTCCCGGCCGCCTCCTCTGGGTCCGCAAGCCCTTCCAGGCCCCCGAAGCCCGCCAGTTCGCCTCCGCCCTCAGCGCCAAGTGGCAGATGGAGCGCCGCCTCGAAGCCGCCCACGAACGCCTGCAACGCTCCGTTCAGGAGCACCAGCAAAGACTCGCCGAGGCCGGCGCCCGCCTCCAGGCCGAAATCGGCCAGCGCCTCCGCGCCGAAGAAGAGCGCGACCGCCTCCGCGCCGCCCTCGCCGATTCCCAGCGCCTCCGCGCCCTCGGCGAACTCGCCGGCGGCGTCGCCCACGACTTCAACAACCTCCTCACCGGCATCCTCGGCCACGCCAGCGTCATCAAACGCCTCACGCCCCCCAACAGCCCCGCCTGGCGCGCCGCCGACACCATCGAGCGCGCCGTCGACCGCGCCGCCGACCTCGCCAGCCATCTCCTCGGCTTCGCCCGCAAGGACCCCGCCCGCACCGGCCCCGCCAGCGTCCACGCCGTCATCGCCGAAATCCTCCACCTCATGGAAGCCTCCCTCGGCGGCGCCGTGCGCGTCGAAACCCGTCTCCAAGCCCTTCCCGACCTCGTCGACGCCAGCGCTGGCGAGTTGAGCCAGGTCCTCCTCAACCTCGTCGTCAACGCCCGCGACGCCATGCCCAGCGGCGGACTCCTCACCCTCCAAACCGCCGTCGCGGACCTCGACGAGTCCGGCCGGCTCGCCGCAGGCTGTCCCGCCCCCGGCCGCTACGTCAAGATCACCGTCCGTGACACCGGCAAAGGCGTGCCCCCCTCCCTGCGCGAACGCATCTTCGAACCCTTCTTCACCACCAAGGAACCCGGCAAAGGCACAGGCATGGGACTCGCCGTCGTTGACAGCATCGTCCGCAACCACCACGGCGCCGTCCACCTCGAAAGCCAAGAGGGCCAAGGCGCCGCCTTCACCATCTATCTGCCTTCCTCGACAGGCGAGGCCCTCATGCGCCAGCCCGCCCCCGCCCCTTGCCCCCCCGAAGACCCGCTCGCCTGCCCTTCCGGCCTCCTCGTCCTGCTCGTTGACGACGAGGAAGTCATCCTCGACGTCGGCCGCAACATGCTCGAAGCCCTCGGCTGCCAGGTCGTCACCGCCGCCACAGGACAGCAAGCCATCGAAATCTTCCAGCGCGACCACGACCGCATCGCCCTTGTCCTCATGGACATGCTCATGCCATCCATGAGCGGCCCCGAATGCCTCGGCCGCCTCCGCCGCATCGCCCCCGGCGTCAAGGTCGTCTTCTCCACGGGATACGTCAGCGGCGACGTGACCGTGGACAACCTCGCCCTCCAGGCCGCCGCCTTCATCCAGAAACCCTACCGCCTCGAAAGACTCGCCGCCGTCCTCCGCCAGGTCATGGCCCAGGACAACACCGCCTAACAGCCCGTTGAAAAAGACACCACGCCGGCGGGGACATAGAGCCTCAGCCCGCCAGCGGCGGGCTCGCAACGTGTCCCCCGAATAGACGCGACATTTTCAACAGGCTGCTAAACCCCCCGCTCCTTCTCGCCGATAACAAGTCTGGAGCCGCGCGTCTTTCGCCCCGCCGCGGGCCACGGGGAGGGTCTGCGCCTGCGTGGACAGGCGGGGAGTCCTCTTCTCGTCCCGGCCTGAATAGGACGCCTTGCATGACCCAGGGAAGGGAACGGAGAGCCATCGTCGTCAACGATGAGCCCATCCAGCTTCGCGCCATCGTGCGCATGTTGGAGGACCGGGGCCTGGCCGCCGCCGGCTTCACCAGCGCCGCCGCCGCGCTCGAAACCCTCGACACCCAGCCCCCCCCGGACCTCATCGTCACCGACCTCCACATGCCCGGCATGGACGGATGGGGGCTCTGCCGCCTGCTGCGCTCCCCAAGATACCCCGCCCTCAACCGCACCCCCATCATCGTCGTCTCCGCCACCGCCGCCCATGGCGCGGACGAAAGCCTCGCCAGAGACCTCGGCCAGAACGTTTGCATCCTCGCCCCCTGCGACTTCGCCACCCTCGGCAAACGCGTTGACGACGCCATCTCCGGCGCCCGCTCCGCTCCCATCGGCGCCGCCCTCATCGTCGCCGGCGAAGACGAGAGGAAGCGCCTGGACCACGTCTTCGCCGCCCACGGCTACGCCACCCTCTGCGTCCCCACCCCCGCCAGAGCCAGGCGCGCCTTCAAAGCCCTCTCCCCCTGCGTCGCCGTCATCCAGCGCGAAGCCGCCGGCCACGAATGCGACCAGCTCATCCGCGATTTCCGCGTTGCCGAAACCCTGGAATCCCTCGTCATCATCACCGCCGACCCCTCCCCCGAAACCGCCCTCCGCGCCCTCAAAGCCGGCGCCGACGCCTCTGTCCGCCTCCCCTACGACCCGGAGTACATCATCAGCCTCACCGAGCGCCACCGCCGCGAACACGCCGTCCTCGCCGTCGAACGCATGGTCGCCGAAGGCAACCGCCGCCTCCGCCGCTCCGACGAAGCCCTCCACCGCCTCATCGAGGCCATCCCCGAAGCCGTCTGGGCCCACGACCCCGGCGGCAAAATCCTCTACGCCAACCCCCTCTGCGTCCAAACCTTCCTCGGCCCCGGCGCCAGCCTCGTCGGCAGGAACCTTTGGGACGTGCTCAGCCAGGCCGGCGCCCTCGTCTCCGAACAGACCCGCCTCGCCATCGGCGCCACCCTCCGCCGGCTTGACCTTTCCGGCGCCTCCCCCTCCGGCGCTCCCTTCCACATCGAGGTCAACGCCACCCCAGCCGAATTCGAAGGCCGCCCCGCCATCCTCTGCGTCGCCAGAGACATCACCGACCGCCGCCACGCCGAACAGGAACGTCTCCGCCGCGAACGCATGCAAGGCGCCCTCGAAACCGCCGGCGCCGCCTGCCACGAACTCAACCAGCCCCTCCAGACCCTCTCCGCCTACGCCGAAATGCTCGCCGGACTCCTGCCCCCCAACGGCCCCGAACGCCGCTACGCCGACATCATGCTCACCCAAGCCGCCCGCATGGCCCAGACCACCCGCAAACTCAACAACATCACCCGCTACGCCACCCGCGAATACCTCGATGGCCGCCGCATCATAGACCTCGACCAAGCCGCCGCCGCCCGCGAACCCGCCCACACCCGCGCCTGACCCTTCCCAGCCTTCCCGCGCCTCCCCGCTCACCCAACCCTAACCAAACATTAACTTGACGCAACACCCCCCCAGCCATACACTAACCAATCCCTGTGGCAACGCAGACATGCCGCCCAAAGGAGCGTCAGGAAGGCCCAGCCATGAAGCTCTACATCGTTCGCCACGCCGACGCGCTGGACGTAGGGCAGCAGGGCATCACAAAAGACCACGACCGCCCCCTTTCAGACGAGGGAATCCGCCGCGCCGAAGAAGCCGGCCGCGCCCTGAGGGCCATGGACGTCCGCCTTGACCGCGTCGGCGCCAGCCCCCTCCTCCGCGCCAGCCAGACCGCCCGCATCCTCGCCCAGGCCGCCGCCCCGGACGCCCCCGTCGAAACATGCCCCTTCCTCGCCCCAGGCGCCTGCGCCCGCGACGTCGCCGGCTGGATGAACCGCTCCACCGGCCAGGCCCTCATGATCGTCGGCCACATGCCCGACCTCGGCCACATCACCGCCGCGTTCATCTCCAAGCCAGCCGCCGCCGCCCTCGTCTTCAAGAAAGGCGCCATCGCCTGCCTCGATTTCCCTAAGCGCGTCGAACCCGGCGCCGCCGAACTCGAATGGCTCATGCAGCCCGCCCAGCTCAGGGCCGTCGACAGCGGAGGCGGACGCAGGTGAACCCCTCCGCCCCCAAGACCGAAGTCGAGCTCAAGCTCAACGCCCCCGACCCCGCCGCCCTCGACAAGCTCCCCGCCGCCCTCGCCAGCCTGTTCGACCGCGTCGAGCCCGGCCCTCCCCTCGCCATCCGCGATCTCTACCTCGACACCGATGACTGGCGCCTCCGCCGCGCCGGCTTCGGCTGCCGCGTCCGCCTCATCCCCGGCGCCGCCATCCTCACCCTCAAAGCCGCCGGACAGGTCCAGCAAGGCTGGGCCTCCCGCCTCGAAATGGAAGAGCGCCTCGACGCCGAACCCAAGCTCCCCGGCCCCTTCCCCGGCAAGGACCTCGCCGCCCGCTTCGCCCCCGCCCTCCGCGGCGTCCCCGTCAAGGTCTTGGTCGAAATCCGAAAAGACCAGCAGCCCTACACCCTCTTCGGCCCAGGAGGACTCAAGGCCGAAGCCATCGCCGACCGCGTCCATGTCCTCGGCCATGGACAAGGCGCCCGCTTCGCCGAAATCGAGATCGAGCTCATCGCCGGCGACAAAGAACGCTTCCGCGACCTGGCCGAAAAGCTCCGCAAACACCTTGGCTTGGAAGGCTGCGCCGGCAGCAAGCTCGACCGAGCCCTCGAACTCGCAGGCCTCAAGCCGCCCTCCATCGAAGACGACGACGCCTCGCGCCTCCGCCCCAGCGACCGCGTCATCACCGCCGCCTATCGCATCCTGCGCAAACACTTCGCGCGCCTGCTCTGGCACGACCCAGGCGCCCGCCTCGGCTTCGACCCCGAACGCCTCCACGACATGCGCGTCGCCGCGCGCCGCATCCTCGCCGCCCTGCGCCTCTTTCGCGACGCCCTCCCTCAGCGCCGCGTCGAAACCCTCCGCCGCGAGTTCCGCTGGCTCGCCGGCGAGCTCGGCCGCGTCCGCGACCTCGACGTCAGCATCGCCCGCCTCGAAGCCGAAGCCCGCGACATGGGACCCGACGTCGAAAAGGCCGTCGCCCCCTATCGCGACAGCATGGCCCGCGACCGCGAACGCGCCCGCCGCCGCATGTTGCGCTCATTGAGCAGCCGCCGCTACGAAGCCCTCATCACCCGCGCGGAACGCTGGCTCAAGCTCGGCCCCCCGCGCCGCCCCGCCGCCGCCCTT
>CAYYEE010000274.1:0-6205 GCA_964470775.1 uncultured Planctomycetota bacterium
AGCAGTACCTGGCCGGCGGCCAGGCTGGCCATCAGAGCGCAAGCGGCGACAGCGTGGATCATGTCGCGATCTCCATGCGGATGAAGGCGAAGCGCTCAAAGGCGCCGGCCGGGACCTCGATGACTTGGCCGCCCTCCTCCTGGCGGGCGGCAAGGCGCAAGGGCGCGGACCGGTCTGGGGTGAAAAGCGTGGCGGCGGTCTGGACCGGCAGGCGCAGATGAACGCGGACAGCGTCCAAGGGTGGATAGACGGGTTCCGCCTTGCCGATGGGTTTGCCCACGGGCAGCCGCAGCGCCCCGGCGACGTTGAGCATGCGCGCCCACACCCGCCGGTCCTTGCGCCAGACCGTGGCCAGCAGGCCGTCTCCTTCCACATACGCGCTCTCGGCGCGGCCCAAGGCCTCGCGGGCCATTTCGCGGATGAAGTCGAGCACAGGAGGCGAATGCCAGCGTTCGACAAGCGTGGCTTGGCTGGCGCGCGGCTGGCACGACACAAGGCCGGGCAGGAAGGAGAGGTAGAGATAGCGGCCTTGGCCCGAAGGGATGGCGCAGATGGCTGGCGCGCCATCGCTGAAACGGGCCAGAACAGCATACGCGGCGCCAGGCGGGAAGGACGGCGTGAAGCGATAGCCGGGCGGAACCTCGATTTGGCGGGGCAGGCTGGGCAGAAAGCCGGGTTCGAGCGTCAGGGTTTGGGGCGCGAGGTCGAGGAATCGCTGGGTTTTGGAGTCGAAGAAGACCTTTTGCGTGTCTTCTATGGACTGGAGGCCCATGCGGCGGAGGAGCGAGCCTTGGCCCAAGGGGAAGCCCAGGGCATCGTAGCGGCCAGGGACGCCGCTGACAATGGCGACGCCGCCTCTGGCCACGAACCTTTGAACCGCCTCAATGGCTTGCAGAGACATTTGTTCGCTCTGGGGCACAACGACCGCCTTGTAGGGCGCGAGGTCCTTGTCCAGGACATACTTGCCGGGGACAGGGCTGAACTGGACGCCCCGCAGGCCCATCGCCTGCATCCAGCCATAAGTCTCGGCCGAGTGAACCGCGCCTCGCTCCGGCGGGCCGGAGCGGTTGACGGAAGCCAGCAGCACGGCCAGGTCGGCCACAGGCTCGGCTTGAGCGTAAGCCTCGGCCAGATGCTCCCACTGGTACGGCCGCGCCGCTTTTTCGTCTTGCCAGGCGCGAAGCCATCCCCAGGGCGCCACGCCCGCGATGGGCGCAAACCAGATCGAGAAGACCTGGTCGCCTTCGTTGACGGCGGGGTACTGCGCCCAGGCGGGCCGGCCCCAGAAGCGCGAAAAGGCGAGTGCGGTCCTGTGCTGGGCGAACTCGGAGGGCGCCGCGCCCCAGACCAGGTCGGCGCCTTCGGCGCCGGCGAAGCAGACGCGGCCGCTCTCGAAGGTGTTGCTGGAAGCGTCCGAGGGGTAATAGATGTTCGTGCTGTAGTTCATGAGGAAGGCGCTGGGGTTGACGCCGCGGAGGCGCTGGAGGAGAAACAGGCGGAACTGGGTGAGCGATTGCGCCTGCCATTCCTGCCACAGCCGCCAGAGCGGGCTTTCGGGATTGCCGATGATATTGCGGTCAAAGACCTCGGGCAGGCGCAGGCCGGTCTTGCGCTCAAACTGGGCGCGGCAGTGTTCGCAGCCGCAGTGGAAATGGTCTCGAGTGATGAAGGTGATCTCGTCGAGCATGAAGCCATCCATGCCGCGGCGCGCGATGTCTTCGACGTGGCGGGCAAAGGCCTCTCGGAGCGTGGGGTGGTTGAGGCAGAACCAGCGCGTGGGCGTGCCGTCTTGCAGGCTGCGTTGGGGCCACTGGGGGTTCAGGAGCATGATCGGGAACGCAGGCTGCCAGCCTATGTTGAAGTCGAGATGCGCCAGGGGAATCAGGCCTTGGCCGCGGCAGGCGCGGGCCGCGGTCTCGTAGTACGCCATGATGCGCGGCGTCTCGGACAGCCAGTTGAGGCGGAAGTGCCGGCCTCGGACGATGGCGGCCGTGGCCTGGGAGCGGCGGATGTCCGCGGCGCGGCGGGCCGCGGCTTCGGGCGTGGGGAACTCGTCCATGGCGCTCGAGTTGGCGAAGCCCCAGCTCGCCAAGCGGAACGAGGCCAGGGCCGTCTGGGTCTGGGGCGGGTCCGCCACGGTGGGCGTGTCTTCGTAGAGCTTGAGGCGGATGGCGCGCATGTGGTCCGCCTGGGGTTTGAGCAGGCGGGCGCGCTCGGACAGCGTCTCGTCAAGAGAGGGCGCGGCCGCGGCTGGGCCGGAAGCGGCCATGCGGCACGCGGACAGCAGCAACGCGGTTGACGCAACAACGGAACGGAAAGTAGGGGCCACGGAGGGTCTCCTCTGCGCGGGCGCTGGCAAGGACGGGAACGCAAAGACTTCAGTCTTTGTCCAGACCGGCGGCTTGGTCGAGCTGGTTCCACGCGGCCGTGCCAGAGGTGGGGAAGTCGCCAGCGCTGCACGCCGCGCCGTCAAGGCGGTCGTACCAGTAGACGCCCGAGGACTCCGTGCTCGCGGCGGAGAACCAGAGCGAACGGTTGCTGTTGCCCGCGCCCTTGCGGTCCAGGTACCACCAAGCGAAGCGCTGCTGCGGATCGCCCACCCAGGCGGCGTGGCCGTCGCCGTAGATGACGTTGTAGCCGTCGCGGTGCGCGAAGACGCCGTGGCCTGGGAAGCGCAGGTATTCGCCCATCCGCGCGGGGTCGCCGTAGTAGAAATTCATGCCCCGTCCAAAGGAATCGCTGGCCAGGGCGCGGCCGGCCAGAAGGCGCTGCGCCTTGAACGCGGGGCAGGCTACCTCGGCAATGACCTTGGGTTTGGTTTTCTTGATGTAGACTTGGGAGAAGTAGGGGGCGTTGGCTGGGTCGGCCGGCGTGGCGCCGGTCCAGCTTGTTCCCACGTAGTTGGTGTTGACGGGCATGCCGCGATAGGCGTAGTCGGACATGAGGACGTGGCCGCGAAAGAGGTCGTCGGCGTAGATGTTGTAGGCGGTGGCGTCAGAGCCGCTGCCGCGCTTGCGGGTGTACGCGGGCAGCGCGCGCCAGTCGCCGCGCATGATGGCGTTGGCGCCGAAGCCGCCGGCGCACGTCCGCACGTCGGCCAGGCTATTCGCGGCCACGGGGTTGAGACGGCCGTTGGTCCACTCGGAACCGTAGCCCATGGGCTGTGGCAAGCCGCCTCCGGCGGAGGGGCAAAACAGGGATCGGACGTCGCTCAGATAGCCGCCCGCCACCAGATACCCCAGGCCCGCGGGCGCCATGTTAAGCTCGCCCACGGGCGTGGTGTAGAAGTCGCTGCGGCCGGCCGAGCTGTTGGCCCGGATCAGGTTGTTCGCTTTGTCGCCCAGGAAGATCGTCCGGCTCCGGCACAGGGGCCCGTCGGAGGCGTAGTAGTTGTAGGAGGATGTCCCATAGGGCGGCGGGACATCGGTGCTGTAGTTGATGGCGTTGGTGCGGACGCGGCCTCGGGTAGGGTTGGCCGGATCCCACAGCTTGCCGTCCACGTAAAAACCGTCGTCAATCCAGACTGTAGCGCCCACCGTTCCCCAGGCGCCCGTGCCCGACGTGTGAAGATAGCCGGCGCGGCTTCCCCAGGCGGGGTGCGAAGGAAAGTACTGGCCATAGTCGCCGCAGTAGGCTTCCATAGCCTTGCCTGTCTGGTTCATGTTGGTAATGCAACTGGAGCGCCGCGCCTTTTCTCGCGCCGAAGCCAGGGCAGGCAGGAGCATCGCCGCGAGGATGGCGATGATGGCCACGACCACGAGCAACTCGATGAGTGTGAATCCCCAGTGCGCGTTTGTCGCGTCCAGACCGTGTTCCTCAGCGGGGCGCGCGATTGTTGAGCGGCTTCTGACGTCTCCAATGGGTTCTGAAGGCTTGCTGCTTTGGCGCATGGTGGTCATCCCCAGGACTTCCAGAATCCTATTACCACACTTTGGTACAGAAATATACCATACGGTACTCATATCCATTGTAAGTGTATCTCGGTTAGGGTTCGGTGTCAAGAGAATTCAGCCATTTGCTGTGCTTAGTAATGCAGTTTGACATGGTGGCGCCAAGAGGTTATTATAATATGTACCAATGGACCAATTGAGCGCCTGACGGGCTGCAACTCGACCGGCGGAGGGTCGGGTCCAAGACGGGGAGAGTGTGTGAGCGTGCCATTGAAGTCAGCGGGCGCGGCCAAAAGGGCGATGGATGAGATTCGCCGTCGCATCGCGACGGGCGTGTACGGAGCCCAATCTCTTCTGCCCGCGGAACGGGCGCTTGCGGTGGACCTTGGCGTCAGCAGGGGCACGTTGCGGGGGGTGTTGCGGCAGCTGTCAGAGCAGGGGTTGCTAACATCCGAGGGCAGACGCGGCGCGAGGGTGCAAGCCGCTTTCGGCCGGGCGCAGCGGGGCGTGGTCGGCGTCGTCTTTGGTTCCATGCCGCCATCATCCCCTCCCAGCTACAGTTCTGAGAAGACGTTGGTTCTGGACGGCATCCAGGACGCGTTGCTGCGGCTGCGCCAGAGCTACAAGGCGATCCCCGTGGAACCGTGGCAGCGGCTTGATCAGATGGAGACGATTCGCGAATGCGGGGTTCTGGTCTTTGTGGAGACGTTTCAGCGCGAGCAGGAGATTGAGGCTCTTTGGCGGAGAGGGGTTCCGTTGGTCGTCGCCAACTTGGAGCTGGACCTGGCGCTGCCATGCACGCGGGTGGACCACGAGGCCGTGGGGCGTTCCGCGGCGCGGCTGCTCATGGCCTTGGGGCATCGCCGCATCGGCATGATGATCCGCGACCCGAACCGGGTCTTTTATGGGCGGTTCCTGCGGGGGTGTCAGTCGGCGTTGGAAGAGGCGGGGTTGCGCGCGGCCGGCGAGACTGTTGGCGTCAGTCGTGACTACCTCGATCCCCAGGAGCCGGTGAAAGTGGCGAGGGAGATGCTGAGCCGCAAGCCCCGGGTGACGGCGGTGGCGTGTGGCCGCGACCACTTGGCCAAGGCCGTGCGCCAAGCGGCGGATGAAATGGGGCTGGCGCTTGGCCGCGACCTGTCCGTCGTGAGCTACGACGACTGTTCGTGGGCCGAGGGGCAGGGCTTTTTGACGACCTTTCGTGAACCTTGCCGTGAGCTTGGCGCGGCGGCCGTGGAGATGCTCACGGAGTGCATGGTCTACGGCCGTGTCCCCACGGAACAGAGGACGCTCGCGGCGCCGCTGGTTCTGCGGCGCAGCGCGGGCCCTGCGTTCGAGACGGACTCGGGGCCGTTGGACGGGGGCGGGGCCGTGCTGTTGGATGTGCGACCCTGAGCTCCCGCCAGGGGCCGCCAAGGGAATTGCGAATCATCCACAAGGGTTGATATCCATCCGCGCACGCCGCAAGACCCGCCGATCATTGTTGAGCGCGCGAAGCCCTGCCACGTGACTCATGGCGCGCTGCTGTCCAAAGGGCTGGAGAACATCGGTGTGGCCGGCCGCTGCATCGGCGGCGACCACGAGTGCCTGGCCAGCTACCGCATCATCGCCGATTGCTTCGCCATGGGCGAGGCGCTGGCCATCGCGCGCCGGCTGGCCGAGGAGCGAAGGTGTTCCCTGCGCCAGGTCCCCGCGGCCGGCGTGGCCGGGGAGATGCGCAGCCGCGAGTACCAGGCGTGAAGCCGAGCTGGGCTTGCGGCATGGGGGAAGGGGACGGATGGGACACGGGTGGCCGGCGGCGCGGGCCGGCCGTGGATGTTGTCGCTCGTGTCGCTGATGTTCCTGCCGTCCCTGCCGGCCGGCGCTGTCAGAGGCTCGCGTCCGCGCGCACGGGCACGGCGGTCTGGCTCGCCACGCGGCTGGCCCACTGCGCCATTTCTTCGTTCGACGGCGCCCGGAAGGCTTGCGTGGCGGCGTGCCCGGCGCGCTCGGCTTTGCCGGTCCCCAGGGGGTGATAGGGCAGCAGGTGGATCTCGCGGACGCAGGCGTGCTGGCTGGCCAGCCGCGCTATGCCGTGGAGATGCGCCTCATCGGCGTTCACGTCCGGGACCAGGGGGCAGCGCAGAATGACCGCGGCTCTGTTGTCGTTGAGGCATCCCAGGCTGGCCAGGACGCGGTCGAGCGGCGCGGCCGTGAGCCTGCGATGGCGGCTTGGGTCCGTGTCCTTGCAGTCGAGCAGAAACAGGTCCACGAGGGGAATGATCTGAGCCAGCTCCTGCGTGGAGCAGGCGCCCGAGGTCTCGACGCAGGTGTGC
>CAYYEE010000275.1:0-6202 GCA_964470775.1 uncultured Planctomycetota bacterium
ACATTCGCATCGAGTGCCAGTTCAGCCCGCAGCGGCTGTGGACGCTGGGCGACCCCACCCAGATGCAGCAGGTCTTCCTGAACCTGGCTGTCAACGCCAGGGACGCCATGCCCGAGGGCGGCCGCCTGCGCATCTGCGTTGACCGCATGGAGGTCACCGCCGAAGCGCCCCGCCGGCGCGCCGGCGCCGAACCGGGCAGCTACGTCGTCGTGACCGTGAGCGACACCGGCTCCGGCATTCCGCCGGAGAACTTGGAGCGCATCTTTGAGCCCTTCTTCACCACCAAGCCCAGGGAGAAGGGAACCGGCATGGGGCTGGCCACGGTCTACTCCATCGTCCGCAACCACGGAGGCTGGGTGGAAGTGGAGAGCGTCGTGGGCAAGGGTTCCACGTTCCGCGTGGTGTTGCCCCTTCTGCCCGAAGGCGCCGCCGAGGAGGCGGAGGCCCACGTCGCCCGGCAGCCTGTCGTCAGCGGCCGGGGCACGGTGCTCGTGGTGGACGACGAAGAGGTCGTGCGCGCCGTGGCGGTTTCCATGCTTGACAGCCTCGGGTACCACTCGTACGCGGCGGCCAGCGGCCTCGAAGCCGAGAAGTTCTACCGCGGCCACATGGACGAAGTGGACCTTGTGCTGCTGGACCTCATCATGCCGGACATGGGCGGCCGCGAGTGCCTGGAGGCCATCCGCCGCATCGACCCCCAAGCGCGCGTGATCATCAGCTCCGGTTGCGGCCCCGACGCGCGCTTCGAGGACCTGGTGCGCATGGGCGTGGCCGGCTTCATCCAGAAACCCTACACCTTGCAGGAACTGGCCGAGGCCCTCTCGGCCGCGCTGGGCGACGCCCCCCGCAAGAGCGAGACACCGGCCGGCCGCGCTTCATAGCCCCCCACAATTCCCATGACTCTCATGGGACAGGCCCGCCTCCGCCGCCCCCCTCACCCAATCACCTGCTTCGCCAACTCCAGCGGAGAAACCTGGCTTGTCAGGAACGGCTGCAAGCGCACGCTGAACTGGAACTCCTGGGGCCGCAGCTCATACTGGGGCAGCACGCCAGGGCCGCAACTGGCGGAGCCGATGCCGGTCTGGCGATGATCCAGGTGAACCGTGACAAAGTCGCGGGGCTTGAGCTCGTGCGTGTGGAGCGCCCGCTCGATATCCTCCGGGGTGTAGCGCTGGGCGTTGAAGCTGAGCGGCGGCCAGCCGCTGGCGAAGAGCCCCTGGCCGCGCAGGTTCGTCAGCGCCAGCCAGCGCACGCCGCCGCGCGCGCCGTTCTCCTGCGGGTGGACATAAGGCGTCCACATCTCGTCCACGCCCATCGTGTGCACGTCCACGCGCGCCGCTTGGCAGGTGTCCGCGTAGTTCTCGCCCGGGCCAAGGCCGTACCACGTGGCGCGGTCGAAATCCGCCGGCAAGGCCAGGCGCAGCCCCACGCGCGGCAGCGTGGCCGGCCACGCGCCTCGCGGCGCCACACGCACGTTCATCAGAACGCAGCCCGATCCGCAGACCACGCAGGCGTATTCGCAGAGAAAGACGCTGGCGAGAATGGGCGGGGCCACGCGCGCGCGAACCGTCACCCGCGCCGCGCCAGGTCCGATGGGCTGCAGGTCCACGCCGTCCACGCGGTGTTGCAGCCAATGCAATCCGGCCTTGCGCCATACGTCGGCCACGCGGCCGCGCAGGCCGTCGTTGTCCGTGGGCGCGCGCCAGAAGCTCAGGCGCGGCCCCTCGCGCAGCATCTCGCGGCCTTCGTGGCGCCACGAGCTGATGACGCCGCGCACGCGGTCGAAGACGATCTCGAACCCGGCGCCCGTGAAGCGGAAGGCGTTGGGGCTCTCGACGCAGGTCAGCGCCGGCATGGACGACAGCGCCACGTATGGCCCGGCCGGCGCGACCACGGGAAGCTGGAACTGCGCCCACGCCACCTCGTGTCCCTGCGGCGCCCAGGGCAGGTCGCGTTCCTGAGTGAATGAAAGGCGCAGCCAGTACTCCGACGCGGGCTTGGGCCGGATAGGCGCGGTCCAGGGGATGGTGACGGTCCTGGATTTCCCCGGCGCCACGGCGGGCGCGGCCATGGAGCCGCTCTGGACCGGCTGGCCGTCCACGATGACCGACCACAAAAGCCGCAAGTGGGCCAGGTTCAGGAAGTCATAGCGGTTCGTGAGCCTCACCTGACCCGCGGCCAGGTCCACCGCCTCCACCAGCACAGGCTCCACGACCTTCTTGAGCTCGATCATGCCCGGCGTGGGCGTGCGGTCGGGCAAGAGCAGGCCATCGGCCACGAAGTTGCCGTCGTTGGGCTGGTCACCGAAGTCGCCGCCGTAGGCGAAATACTCGCGGCCGTCTTCGGTCCTGCGGCGGATGCCGTGGTCCAGGTACTCCCATACAAAGCCGCCTTGCAGGCGCTTGTGCTTGTAGAACGTATCCCAGTAGTCCTTGAGTCCTCCCGGCCCATTGCCCATGGCGTGGGCGTATTCGCACAGGAAGACGGGCTTGTCGTAGCCGCGCTCGCGGGCCAGTTCTTCCAGTTTGGGGATGGGGGTATACATCTGGGTGAAGGCGTCCGCCACTTCGGCCTTGAGGTCGCGGTCGTAGTGGATGAGGCGGGTGGGGTCGAGGCGGCGCGCCTCGGCGGCCATGGCGCGGTGGTTGCGGCCATAGCCGGACTCGTTGCCCAGAGACCACATGGGACGCAGGGGTGGTTCTTGTCGCGCTCCACAAGGCGGACCATGCGGTCCACGTACGCCGCTTCCCACGCCGGGTCGTCGCTGATCTGGCTGACGTTGCCGCAGTAGCCGAAGCCGTGGGTCTCCAAGTCCGTCTCGTCAATGACGTACAGGCCGTAACGGTCGCAGAGGTCCAGGAAATGGGGATGGTTGGCGTAGTGCGACGTGCGGACCGCGTTCAGATTGTGGCGCTTGATGATGAGCACGTCCTGGAGCATGACCTCCGGCGTCAGAGCGCGGCCCAGGTCCGGGTGATGTTCGTGGCGGTTGACGCCCTTGAACATGACGCGCACCCCGTTGACAAGGATGTTGCCGCCCTTGCGCTCCACGGTGCGGAACCCCACCTTCTGGGGAACAGCCTCGATCAGCGCGCCCTGGCTGTCGCGCAAGGCGAGGAGCAGAGTGTAGAGGTTGGGCGTTTCGGCGGTCCAATGGAGCGGCTCGGCCACCTCGGCTTCCAGCGCGGCCTGGGATTCGCCATTGGCGGGAACCGTGATGTCGGCGGCCAGCGGCGCGGCCAGAACCGGGTCGCCCTGGGCGTCGAAGAGCGTGGCCTGGAGTTTGAGGCCGGCCGCGGCGGCCGTGGCGTTTTCCACCGAGGCGCGGACGCGCAGGACGCCGTCGCGATAATGCGCGTCCAGCCCGGCGCGCACGCTGACGTCGCGGATGTGGACCGGCGGCGCGGCGCGCAACGATACGTCGCGGAACACGCCGCTGAGCCACCACATGTCCTGGTCTTCGAGATAGCTGCCCACCGACCACCGCACCACGCGGATGGCGATGGTGTTGGCGCCCACGCGGACAAGGGGGGTGACGTTGAACTCAGCGGGCAGGCGGCTGCCTGTGCTGTAGCCCGCGCTCTGGCCGTTGACCCAGACGTGAAAAGCCGAATCCACGCCCTCGAAGCGCAGGACCATCTGCATCCCGCGCCACGACTCGGGGACGTCAAACACGCGCCGATAGCAGCCGGTGGCGTTCTCGGTGGGCACGCGCGGCGGGTCCACCGGGAAGGGGTAGGGCACGTTGGTGTAGTGGGGATAGCCATAGCCGTGCATCTGCCAGTTGCTGGGCACGGGCAGCGTGGCCCAGGCCGCGTCGTCAAAGGACTCGGCCCAGAAGCCGGCCGGCGCTTCGGCCGGCGTCTCGGCGTAGAGGAACCTCCAGTCGCCGTTCAACAGACGGCGCCAGGGCGAGAGTCCGGGGCTGTCGGCCAGAGCCGCGGCCTCGGTGGGGAAGGAGACGAAGGTGGCTCGGGCGGGCAGACGGTTGCGCTGGAGGACTTCCAGGTTCTCCCAATCCGGTGTCATGGGTAGCTCCGGGGGTGAGGGGTTGCCCGCCCGGCGGGCTTGGGGCGGGGATCAAGACTTCCTGGAGCGGCGGCGGCCGCCGCGGCGGCGGCGCTTTTTGGCGCCCGCCTCGCCGTCGGGCTTGGCCGCGGCCACGGGCGGCGGCGACGGAGGCGCGGCGTGGAGGGTCTGCTGGCAGTAGTCGTCGAGCAGCATGGCGATGATGGCCGACTCGTCCTCGCTTTCGGCCAGGCTGCGGCCGAGCGGGACAAAGCGGCTCATGCGCTCGCGCTGGATGCTGTCCATCGTCCGCAGCCGCGCTTCGAGCATGGCCGTGACGCGCTCGGACACGGCGGCCTGCACCTGCTCGTCCGTCGGCAAGGGGCGCTCCTCGATGTCCATGTTGTACTGGCGCGCGATGCGCAACAGGTCCATGCGCTCCATCACCGTCACCAGCGACAGCGCCACGCCCGCCGCGCCCGCGCGGCCCGTGCGGCCGGCGCGGTGGATGTATAGCTCCGGGTCTTCGGGCGGCTCGTAGATGATGACGTGCGAAAGCTGGGGGATGTCGATCCCGCGCGCCGCCAGGTCCGTAGCCACCAGAAAGCGCAGGCTGCCCTGGCGCACCCGGTTCAGCGTCTCCTCGCGTTGGGCTTGGCCCAAGTCGGCGGTCAGCAGTCCCGCGTTGTAGCCGAACCGCTGGAGCACGGTGTTGACGTACTCGCAGCGCGCCTTGGTGTTGCAGAAGATGATGGCCGAAGGCGGGTTCTCGATCTCGATGACGCGTACCAGCGCGCGGTCCTTGTCCATGGGCGGCACGGAGTAGAAGGCGTGGCTGGTGTCCGTGACGTGGACGTGGTCGCGGCTGAGGCTGAGCATGTCCGGCTTGCGCAGGAACAGGCTGGCCAGGCCGCGGACGTTGATCGGGTAGGTCGCCGAGAACATGAAGGCCGCGGGTTTGGGCTTGGGCAGGAACTCGTGGACGCGGAGCATGTCCGGGTAGAAGCCCATGGACAACATGCGGTCCGCTTCGTCGAGGATCAGCGTCTCCAGCCCGGCCAGCGACAAGCTGCGGCGGAGCAGGTGGTCCAGCACGCGGCCCGGCGTGCCGACCACAAGATGCGCGCCCCGGCGGAAGGCGTCGAGCTGGGGCCCGAACCCCATGCCGCCGTACACGGCCACGACGCGGGGGCCATTCTCGCCGGCGAGCATTTCGGCCTCACTGGCCACCTGGCGGGCCAGTTCGCGCGTTGGCACCAAGACCAGCGCCTGGCAGCAAGCCTTTGCCGGATCAATGCGGCTCAGCAGCGGCAGCACAAACGCGCCCGTCTTGCCGCTGCCTGTGCGCGACTGGACCATCAAGTCCTGGCCGGCCAGGAGATAGGGAATCGCTTTGGCCTGGACAGGCATGAGGCGGGTCCACCCGGCGCGGGCCGCGGCCTCGCGGCACACGGGGGGCAGGTCCTCCAGGCGTGTTTCGGGCAAGGCGTTTTCGGGTTCCTGGATGTTCTCGGGGGAGGGTTGTTCGGCGGGACTCTCGTCGCTCACGGCGCACCTCGAATAAGACTGGGACAGCCAGCGGAAAACGTCAGAATACACCTTTTGAGCGCTAGCGGCAACGGCGATAACCGCCACGCGCGGGCTGGCGAGGGGGGATGGACCCGATGGACGGGACGGACGGCAGTGTGGTGTTTCGGAAATGCCTTGCATTTCCGAAACACCACACTAGGTCCGCGCGGCCTCGATGGCGTCGCGCAGGCGGCGGGCCGCGTCGCGCACGTCCGGCGCGGAGCACAAGGCCGACACTACGGCCAGGCCGTCGGCGCCCGCGCGGATGACGTCAGCCGCGTTGGAGGCGTTGACGCCGCCGATGGCTACGAGGGGCTGGCGGCAGCGGGCGCGGATCCGGCGCAGGCGCTCCAACCCCCATGCGGGCGCGGTGTCCGTCTTTGTGGCCGTGGCGAAGATGGGACCCACGCCCAGACACTGCACGTCCGCATCCTGGGCGGCGAGAACCTGCGCCTCCGTCCCGGCCGAGAGGCCGAGGACAGCGTCGGGTCCCATCAGCCGCCGCGCGTCGGTCCAGTCCATATCGTCTTGGCCCACGTGCAGCCCCGGAATCCCCGCGGCCAGGGCCACGTCCGCGCGGTCGTTGATGATCAGCGGCGCGGCGAAGGCGGCGGTGATGTCCTTG
>CAYYEE010000276.1:0-6196 GCA_964470775.1 uncultured Planctomycetota bacterium
CCTGCCCCAGGAAGCGCAGCCCCTCGATCGTCTCGCCCAGTCGCACGCCGCCCAGAGCGGCCTTGTCCAAGTCCACCACCAAGGGCGCGGCCGCGCTGGCCGTCCACCCCAGCGTCGGGTTGCCGCCGCTCAGCCACCGGCTCAAGAATCCCAGCATCCCCTCACTCCCGCCAAACGCGTCACTCAGGAAAAACGTTGCATCCCGGCGGCTCGATCCAATGATCCGGGTCCGGGGGCCGCGCCGCCTTGGCCCAATTCGAGATGGCGCGGTACTCGCCCCTGACCCGCGCCAGCAGACGCTCCATCTCCTCCCCATCCCAGCCCGCCTTCGCCCGCGTGTGCAGTTCCTCCCGCACACAGGAAAAAGCGGCCTCCCCGCGCAGGTCGCGCGTCTCGCCAGGATCGTTCTCCAGGTCGAACAACTGCGGCTCCGCGTATCCGTGGTGGTGAACCAGCTTCCACGGCCAGCGCACGATCATCCGCGAAGGCCCCTCGCCGCCCGGACAGCCGCAGCACTCCGAGAACACCTCCTCCCGCCAGCCCTCGGGCTCTCCCTGTCCGGCCAGGAAACGGGAAAGGCTCCGCCCCGCCACAAACGGAAGGGCCTCCCCGCCGCCCAACTCCGTCAACGTCGGCGCCAGGTCCAGCAGACTCACCGGCGTCTCGACCATCACCCCCTGCGCCCAACGCCCAGGCCACGACGCGATCATCGGCACGGTCACCGAGTCCTCGTAGAAACAGCTCTTCCACCACATCTCGTGCTTGCCCGCCATGTCGCCGTGGTCCGACACATAGACCACCGCCGTGTCGCCGGCCAGCCCCGCCTCCTCCAGCTCCGCGAACAACTCGCCCAGCAGCCCGTCTAGCAGCGTCACCAGCCCGTAGTACGCCGCGCGCGCCGTGCGGACCTGATCGTCCGACAGCCCGTCCACCCCGCGAACCTCGCGCCACCTCTTCAGCGCTGGGTGCATCCCCGCCCGCTCCGCCTCACTCAACCGGGGAACATCCACCTTGGCGTAGAACTCCTCAAACAGCGAACGTGGACAGATGAAAGGACAGTGCGGCAGCACCCCGCCCGCCACCATGGCGAACGGCCGTTCCCGCCGCGACGCCGCGTAAGCGCGCAGATACTCCCGAGCGCCCTTCACCACGGCCTGGTCAAACGCCTGATATGCCGAACGCCCCGCGCCCGCCACCTCCACCGCCGGCCGCGACTGGCCCGTCGTGCTCAGCGGAATGCAGCCCAGGTCCGGCCCCCGCGCGCCAGGCCACTGGCCCGTCACGTCGCCCACAAGATGCTTCTCAAAACCGTGCCGGTGGTCGGCCCCGTGAAAATGCATCCGTCCGCACAGCACCGTCTCGTAGCCCGCCCCCGCAAGACTATGCGCAAAGGTGGGAATCAGGGAACGCAGCTCGCAGTGGTTCGACCACACACGGATGTCCGACGAAGGCCTCCCCGTCAGGAACGTCATGCGCGACGGAACGCAAAGCGGATTGCCGCAATAGGCCCGCCGAAAGCTCACCCCCCGGCGCGCCAACGCATCCAGGTTCGGCGTGCGCGCGAACGGATCACCCGCTCCACCCATCACGCCCCCGCTATGCTGATCCGACATGAACACAAGAAGATTCGGTCTCTCAGCCAATTCCGCTGCTCCTGCAAACGTTCGCGCCGCTCCCCGTCGTCCGCGTCATTGTGGCGTTGCCTTCCGCCGCTGTCAACCAACGCGCCAAAAGGGAAGAGGCGCAAAAGCCGAAGAAGGCGCATGAGCGGCGCCGCCGCGCGCCGTGGATTCCTTGTCATCGCCGTTCTTCGCGTCTCCGCGCAAGCCCACCCTTCGTCGTTCGCCGCCTCCTTCCGCCGTTCTTCGCGCCTTGGCGTCTCTGCGTGGGAATATCGCTGTCCGTTGCCGTTTTGCTCTTGCTATCCCCGCCTCGCTGCGCTATCTTTCTGTTCCGCGAGCTGTGGTCCAGACGAACCACGCCGGCATGCGGGCGCCCGGACGCCCTTCTTGGAAAAGGAGAGAGGACATGGCCAAAGAAGTTCGAGTAGGACTGATCGGCTACAACTTCATGGGCAAGGCCCATAGCAACGCCTATCTCAAGGTCGCCAAGTTCTTCGATCTCCCGGCCACGCCGGTCATGACCGCCGTGTGCGGCCGCACCCCCGACAAGGTCAAAGCCTTTGCTCAGAAGTGGGGATGGCAGAGCGTCGAGACCGACGCCCTCAAGACCATCCGCCGCAAAGACATTGACCTCGTTGACATCACCACGCCCAACAACTCCCACTACGCGCTGGCCATGGCCGCCATCAACGCCGGCAAGGCCGTCGCTTGCGAGAAGCCGCTCGCCATGAACACGGCCCAGGCGCTGGACCTGGCCCGCGCCGCCAAGAAAGCCGGCGTGCCCAACATGGTCTGGTTCAACTACCGCCGCGCCCCGGCCATCGGCCTCGCCCGCCGCATCATTGACGAAGGCCGCCTCGGCCGCATCTTCCACATCCGCGCCGTCTATCTCCAGGACTGGATCGTGGACCCCGGCTTCCCCATGGTCTGGCGCCTCGACAAGAAGATCGCCGGCTCCGGCGCGCACGGCGACCTCAACGCCCATATCATTGATCTCGCCCGCTACCTCGTCGGCGAGTTCGAAGAGGTCTGCGGCGTAGCCCAGACCTTCATCAAGCAGCGCCCCCAGCTCGCCGACTTCGGCGCCGGCCTGTCCGCCAAGGCCGCCAAAGCCAAAGGCACGGTCACGGTGGACGACACGGTTGCCTTCCTGGCCAAGCTCGAGGGCGGCGCCATCGGCTCCTTCGAAGCCACCCGCTTCGCCCCGGGCCGCAAGAACGGCAACCGCATCGAGATCAACGGCGAAAAAGGCTCCCTGGCCTGGTCGCTCGAAAGCATGAACGAGCTCCAGTTCTTCAGCCGCGAGGACCCGCCCCACCTCCAGGGCTTCAAGACGATCCTCGCCACCGAAGGCGGCCAGCACCCCTACGTGGACGCCTGGTGGCCCGCCGGCCATATCATCGGCTACGAGCACACCTTCATCAACCACCTTGCCGACCTCATCCGCGGCATGTACGGCCAGAAGAAGCTGCTCCGGCCCGACTTCACCGACGGCCTCCGCTGCCAGGAGGTCCTCGACGCCGTCAGCCAGTCGTGCAAGTCCCGCAAGTGGGTCAAAGTCGTCAAGAACAAGGTCTGAGCCAGGCGCGGCGCGCCGCCAGAGAACAAAGGAGAGTCCCGATGAAACTTGGTGTCATGTCGGCCATCTTCAGCTCCATGGGCCTCAAGGGCGCCCTGGACCAGTGCAAACGCTTTGGCCTCGAGTGCATCGAGCTCGGCACGGGCGCGTACCCCGGCAATGCCCTCTGCGACGCGGCCAAGCTGCTCAAGGACAAAAAAGCCCTGGCCGAGTTCAAGGCCGTCATCGCCGACAGCGGCGTCGAGATCAGCGCCCTGTCGTGCCACGGCAACCCCCTGCACCCCGACAAGAAGCTGGCCATGGCCCACCAGGAAGTCCATCGCAACTCCGTCAAACTCGCCAAGCTGCTCGGCGTCAAGGTCGTCATCAACTTCTCCGGCTGCCCCGGCGGCTGCGAAACCGACAAGCGCCCCAACTGGGTCACCTGCCCCTGGCCCGAAGACTACGGCCAGGCCCTGGCGTGGCAATGGGAAAAGAGGGTCATCCCCTTCTGGAAGGCTGAGAACAAGTTCGCCGAAGACAACGGCGTCAAGCTCGCCTTTGAGATGCACCCCGGCTTCGTCGTCTACAACACCGAGACCATGCTGCGCCTGCGCAGCGAATGCGGCAAGGCCATCGGCGCCAACTTCGACCCCAGCCACCTTTTCTGGCAGGGCATGGACCCCATCGTCAGCGTCCGCGCCCTCAAGGGCTGCATCTGGCACGTCCACGCCAAGGACTGCCGCGTCGACCCCGGCAACGCCGCCCTCAACGGCGTGCTCGACAACAAGCACTACGGCGACGAGTGGAACCGCTCCTGGATCTTCCGCACCGTCGGCTTTGGCCACGGCGAGACCTTCTGGCGCGACTTTGTCAGCACGCTGCGCCTGGCCGGCTATGACGGCGTGCTCAGCATCGAGCACGAAGACAGCCTCATGAGCGCCAACGAAGGCTTCGGCAAAGCCGTCAGCCTCCTGCGCGGCATCCTGCTCACGGAGAAGCGCGGCGCCATGACCTGGGCCTGAGCCCAGCGCGTCCCCAAGGCCGGACCGCTTCGGTGGTCCGGCCTTTTTTATCGCCCTTCCCACCCAGCGTCCCCGCCGTTTTTCGCCAGCGGCCTCACACTCTCCAGAATGCGCTTGTACAGCCCCTTCCTCGCGCGCGCCGCCTCGGCCGAACCCGCCGCGAAACGCACCCGAAACAGCTTGCCGCCCGCGGACACCACCGCGTCCGTTGTCGCCAGGCGCCACTGTCCCACCATCTCCTGCCCCGATTCCGACGCCGGCTCCTCCACCTCATCCCCCTCCTCAGCCGGCGCGATTTCCATCACGTCCAGATAGCGCAGCATGTCCGAGCCCATGTGCCCAGTCCGCTGGTCATAGATCAGGTTCACATACCCCGCCGCCTTGCCCAGCCATTCCCGCCGCCACATCGCCGGCGTCTCGAACGACACCCCCAGCTCCGGCTCCACGCGCCGCGTCATCGGCGACGCGTTGGGATACCCCCCCCGCGCCACGTTCACCGCCGCCTTCCAGCCGCACGCCAGCGCCAGCGCCAGCAGCGCCGCGGCCGCCCCACGCTGAGCCCAACGCCAGAGCCCCCGCTTCCCCCTGGCCAGACCAAACCCCAGCGCCGCCCCGGCCGCCACTCCGCCCAGGTGCGCGTAGTTGTCCACCTCCGCCATCACCACCCCCATGCCCGCGCTCACCGCCACCAGAAAAACGAAATCGAACAGGTATTGCCGCCGCGCGGCTGTGGGCATCAGTTCGCGCCGCCTCAACAGCAGAACCACCGAAGCCGCCAGCGCCCCCAACACGCATCCCGAAGCCCCCACCGACACCGGATATGGCGAAAGGTAGGCGGTGCACGCCGCCCCGGCCAGCCCGCTGGCCAGATAGACCATCAGCAGCGCGCTGCCCCCGGCCATGCGCTCCAGGAACCCGCCGAACAGCCACAGCGCGAACAGGTTGAACCCCAGGTGCGCGGCCCCCGCGTGGAGAAACAGCCCCGACACCAGCCGCCACGGCTCGCCCGCGCGCGCCCACGCCGGCACGTTGGCCCCAAACTGCACCAGCGCGTCCGGCGTGTCAGCGCACGGCCACGCCTCGGACAGCGCCCAAACCGCCGTGTTCGCCACCGCCAGGCACACCGTCACCGGGACCCGGCCTGCGCCGTAGCCCATGGGCCTCACCGCCGCCGGACTGCGCCACAACGCCGGCAGCCGGCCCAGCGCTTCGGCCAGGGCCGCGGGCGCCGGGCCCGCCGTGACCGCGGCTCGCCGCTCAGCCACGGCCTGAACCCAGACCGAATTGCCGCCGGACAGACCCACCGTCTCCTCAAAAAGCCGGTCCGCCTCGGCCGCCTGGCCCGCCGCCGCGTACGCCACCCCCAGCCAGAAGCTGGCGAACGGCGCCGGCGTCTCGCGCGCCAAGTCGCACTGGGCCAGCAAGTCGCGCAGCAGGTCCGGACGTCCGCCCAGCGCGTAAACGGAAACGTAGGCCATAAACCGGGCCGCCCGCGGCCAGCGCGAAGGCGTACGCTGCGCCTCGGCCTCGGCCAGCGCCGCCAGCGCTTCGTCCGTCCGTCCCAGTTCCATCAGCGCTCGCGTCATGGCGTAGAGCAGGTCCGGCCCGGCCGCGTCCGGGTGTTCCGCCCGCAGCCGCCCAAAAGCCTGGCGCGCCTCTTCCCAGCGCCGCAGCAGGCACAGCGCCTCCACCTCCAGCGCCGCCGCCTCGCGCCGCGCCCAGCGCGGCCCGCCCCCGGCCGGAGCTTTGCTCAACGCCGCCAGCGCCCCGGCCCCGTCGCCCATGCGCGCGCGCGCACGCGCCTCGTCCACCCACGGCGCCCCCCCCCCCCCCCGCCAGAACAGCGCCCCCTCCACCCACCCCCACCATCGCGCCGCGCGCCGCCGGCCCAGCGCCATGGCCCGCGCCGCCCGTTGGCGCACGACCACCGGCCCAAGGCCCGTGATCAGAAACAACGCCGCCGCTTGAATGGAAACCCAGTGGTCCCAGAA
>CAYYEE010000277.1:0-6190 GCA_964470775.1 uncultured Planctomycetota bacterium
CGGTGTCCGCGCTGTCACAGGTCATTCCTCGTCCAGGTTCCAGCTCTCCACGTCCGCGTCGACGCCGCTGCCCCCCGGCTCGCCGTCGCGACCGTAGCTCAACACGTCATAGTCACGGCTCTGCTTGCCGGGGCACAGGTAGATGTAACGCCCCCCCCAAGGGTCAGCCGGCACCTTGCCCTGCTCCAGATATCCCCCCTGCTTCCAGCCCTTTACGCCGGGGTCCGTCACCAGCGCCTCCAGCCCCTCCGACGTCGTAGGGTAGCGGCCCGTGTCGGCTTTGAACAGGCTCAACGCGGACTGGAAGATCTTGATCTGCAGCTTGGCCTTGGTGCGCCGCGCCTTCTCGGGATAATCAAGGATCTTGGGCATGATCAGAGTCGCCAGGATGCCGAGAATCACCATGACGACGATCAGCTCGATGAGCGTGAACGCCCGGCGCAGATGGCCCACACCCCGCAACACGCGAAACCGCATAGCGCCGCTCCTATCGGATGGCCTGGTTGATCTCAAAGACAGGAAGAAGGATCGCCACGACAATGAAGCCGACAACCGCGCCCATGACCAGAATCACCACAGGCTCGATGAGAGACATCAACGCAATGGTCTTTGCCTCAATCTCGCTCTCGTATGATTCAGCGACATTCAACAGGCAGCCTTCCACGCTGCCGCTGCTCTCGCCGACCGCGACCATGTGGAACACCATGGGGGGAAAAACGCCTGACGCCTTCAACGGCTCAGCCAGCCCCTGGCCGCGGCCTACGCTCTCGCGCGCCGCATCAATCGCCCCGGCGATGGCGCGATTCCCAGCCAGCCTCCGCGCAATCGCGAGAGCGTCCAGAATGGACACCCCGCTCCCGAGCAGCACGCCCAACGTCCTGGCGAAACGCGACACCGCGATCTTGAGCGACAAATCTCCTGTCAGCGGCGCGCGCAACTTGAAGCGATCCCAGGCAAGCCCGCCGTCCTCTGTCCGCGTCCACATGCGGAAAGCGCCATACGCAACGATCACCGCCGCCGCGATCAGCCAGAAGTAGTCCCTCACGAAGTCGCTCGCCCCTATCAATGCCCGAGTGGGCCAAGGGAGCTGGCGGTTCATCTCCAGGAAGAGTTTGGTCACGCTGGGGATGACGAACGACAGCAGAAAGGCCACGGCGCAGACGCCCACGGCCGCGAGGAAAGCCGGGTAGGCCAGCGCCGCGCGCACCTTGTTGCGCAGCGCCACCCGCCGCTCAAGCAATTCAGCGAGCCTCAGCAGAATGGACTCCAAGTCACCAGCCGCCTCGCCTGCCCGAACCATGTTGACATAGAAATCAGAAAAGACCTGAGAGTGCTCTTCCAGCGCGGACGCAAAGGATGCGCCGCCCGTCACCTGGTCGCGGACGCGCGCCATCACCCCGCCAAGAGGCTGGCCGGCGAGTTGCTCCACAAGAGCCCCCAAGGCCGGCGCAAGCGCCATGCCGGCGCGCAGGAGCGTGGCCAGCTGCCGCGTGGCCGCGGCCAGGGCCTGCGCCCGGATGCGTCCGCGCCGCTCTTCAGAGCCGGCGGCGGCCGGCGCGCTGGCCTGGCTCTCGCGCATCTCGGCCACGTGCACGCCCGCCTCTCGCAGGCGGCGGCGGGCCTCCGCCATCGTCTCCGCCTCGATCGCTCCCTTCTTGCGGCGTCCGGAGCGCGTCATCTCTATATATTCGAACCGCACGGCCATCGGCCTAGTCCTCGCTGGCGCCGTTCTCTTCCTGCGCCACCCGCAGCACTTCTTCCACCGTCGTCTCGCCGGCCAGCGCCTTGCGCAGGCCATCGTCACGCAGCGTCCTCATGCGCTTGCGCAGAGCCGCCTGCTTGATGACGCTCGCGCCCGCGCGCGCCATGACAAGGTCACGAATCTCCTCGTCCACCTGAAGCAGCTCCATCAGAGCCGTGCGGCCCCTGAACCCGGTATTCAGACACGCCTCGCAACCACGGCCATGGTACAGCTTCGCGCCCGCGCCCCCGCCAGGCAGCATGCTCAGCGTTTCCTTGCTCGGCGCGCACGCCTCCTTGCACTGCGCGCAGATCACCCTCGCCAGCCGCTGCGCCATAACCGCCAGCACCGAGGAAGACACCAAGTAGGGCTCCATCCCCATGTCGAGCAACCGCGTGAAGGCGCTGGCCGAGTCGTTTGTGTGCAGCGTGCTCAAGACCAAGTGGCCTGTCAACGCCGCCTGGATGGCGATCTCCGCCGTCTCCTGGTCGCGAATCTCGCCGACCATGATGACGTCGGGGTCTTGGCGCAGAATGTGACGCAGACAACTCGCGAACGTCAGGTTGATCTTCGGCTGCACCTGCATCTGCCCCACGCCCGGAAGCTGGTACTCGATGGGGTCTTCCACCGTGAGGATGTTCACTTCCTGCGTGTTGAGCAACGACAGGGCCGCATAGAGCGTGGTGGTCTTGCCGCTGCCCGTGGGCCCGGTCAAAAGGATCATCCCGTGCGGGGCGTGAATCAGACGCCGGAAGTCTCTCTCCGTGTCAGGCGCGAACCCTACCTCCGCCAGGGTCAGCCGCTGGCCCGATCGGTCCAGCAGACGCAAAACCACGCGCTCCCCGCCGGACGTCGGAATCGTGGAGACGCGAACATCGATTTCCTTCTCGCCGATGCGGATGCGAATGCGCCCGTCCTGTGGCAGGCGGCGCTCAGCAATGTTGAGGCTGGCCATAATCTTGAGCCGCGACACAAGCGCGGCCGCATGCTGGCGCGGCGGAGAGAATCGGTCGTGCAAAATCCCGTCGATGCGGAACCGCACCTTCAGGTCGCGCTCATAGGGCTCGATGTGAATGTCGCTGGCGCGGCTGGCCGCGGCCTGGAAGAAGATCGTGTTCACGAGGCGCACGATCGGGGGACGGTTGGCGATGTCCAGCAGGTCCTCGGCCGGCGCCAGTCGCCCGCCGGAACGCTCGTCGCCCGGCTCGTCCAACAACGCCGCGGGCGCGTCCCCGTCGGCGTAGTGACAACGCGTCAAGGCTTCCTCGATCACCTCGGGCGGCGCAATCCACCGCCGGCACGGAAGGCGCATCGCGTTCGCCACGGCGTCAAACGCCTCCACGTCCAGCGGGTCAGCCATCACCGCCACCCCGGCGCCGTCCTTCGCCTCAAGCGGCAAGACGCGCCGTCGTTTGAGGTAATCAAGCCTCAGCGCCGTCGTGGCTCTACGGCTGATCTGGCTGGCGTCAACCCGATCGGCAAACGGCAGGCCCCATTGCGTGGCCAAGGCGCGCAATACGTCCTCCGCAGTCAGCGCGCCCGCGGCTACCAAGGCTTCCCCAAGCCGCAGCCGCGCCTCCTCGCCCTTCTGGCGCGCAAGGGCCTCTTCGAGAGCCGCTGGCGCAAGCCCCGCCTGCCTCAGCAGAATCTGACCGATAGGCTCCACCGGCATGAACCAGGCCATCCCTTCCGTTCTATTCCGCCGCGCACGAAGGCGCGTCTGGCTCCGCCTTGCTCTCGCCCGCCTTCACCCCTGGCTCACCATCCGGGAACATCAAGCTCCTCCTGGCCTCCGTCATGCTCGCCAGAGCGCTCTTGTCCGTCAGCACGCGCGGCGTGATGAAGAAGAGCAGGTTCGTCTTCTGCAAGTTAACGGTTTCACGCCGGAAGAGATAGCCAAGCCACGGGATATCGCCGAGGATCGGCACCTTGTCCACAGACGTCGTCTTGTCGTCGCGGATCAGGCCGCCGATGACCACCGTCGCTCCATCCGCCACGGTCACCACGGTCGTCGCCTCGCGCTTGGCCGTGGTCGGCGTATCCGCCGAGAGTCCCGGCGTGTTTTCGATCACCTTGGTGAACTTGCTGTCGATCTCCAGCCGGGTCAGCCCCTTCTGGCTCACGTGCGGCGTGATCTCGAGGATCACGCCCACGTCCTTGTACTCGTAAGTCTTGATGGCCGTGGGCGTGGCCGGGTCCGTTTCCGTGACGCGCGACTCCTTCACGAACGGCCTATTCTCGCCAACCGTGATTTTGGCCTTTTGGTGATTCGTGGTCAGGATATGCGGAGTGGACAGGATGTTGACGTCGTTCCGGCTTTCCATGGCCGCGATGATAGCGCCGATCTTTGTTGACCCGCCCACGGATTTGAAAGCGCCGACGGCCAAGCCCTGCAGGTCGCCCGAGGCGTATTCGGTCGCGATGCCGAAGTTCGTCAGCCCGAACCCCCGCACCTGCTTCGAGGCCGGGTCCATCGTAGCCCACTCCACGCCGATGTCGCGCATGGCCTCCTGGCTCGCCTCGATGATCCGCATCTCTACAAGAATCTGTTCGCGGTAGATGTCCAGCTTGGCGATCATGCCGCTGATAATCTCGAACTCTTGAGGCGGCGCAATGATAATGAGCGAGTTCGTGCCCTCGTCCGCCGTAATCTGGATGTGTTCGCTCTCGACGCTGGCCTTGCCGCCCTTCGTCAAGTTCTGCGCAGCCGCGGTCAAAGACTTCACGACATCCTTGGCCTGGGCGTGCTCCAAGTACACGACATGGATGTTGCCCGAATCGCGCGGCCGCTCCACGTCCAACATCTTCACCAAAGCGCGGATGCTGACGGCCTCCTTGGCCGGCGCGATCACAATCAACGTGTTTGTCCGGGTGTCTGACAGCACCTTGAATGAGGCGGCGCCGGAAGAGGTAGACGCGCGCTGCTCCTGCCGAACCGCCCCGCCCCGGCCGGCGGCCGTCGCCGGCGCCGGCGACCCCACCGCCGAAACCGCAGTCACCGCACGGCCGGCCAGGGCCTCAGAGACCTGCTTCGCCACCGTCTCCACGGACGCGTACTTGAGCGGGATCGAGAACGTCTCCTCCTCGGAGCCCGGCACGTCCAACTCGGACACGATCCGAGCCATATGGTGAATGTTGGAGGATGTGTCCGTGACAAGGATCATGTTCGTGTTGGGATAGACGGCCATGTTGCCGCCTGGTCCCAGCGTGGGGTTGAGGATGCTCACGACCTCATTGGCGGAGGCATAGCGGAGGGGCATGATCTGCGTCACCACGGTGTCTGTTTTGGGGATGTAGTCCGGGTTCGAGCCGACGCGCGTGATCAAGTTCTGCTTTAGGGCATTCGCGCGCGGGATGACCTTCACCACGTGTTCGCCTGGCACCGCCGCGAAGTTCTTGGTTTCCAGCACCGCCTCCAGCACGTAATACAGGTCCGCCAGACGAACTTTGGTCGGCGAGATGATCGTCACCGTCCCGCGCACTGCGTCGTCAATGAGAAAGTTGACGCCTGTCAGGTCGCTAACGGTCTTCAGGACGATCCGGATGTCCACCTGGTTGAAGTCCACGGACACGAGTTTGTTGGCCACGGCCGGGTCCGCCAGCGCCGGCATAGCCACAGGCGCCTTGAACACGTCGGGCTCCGCCCGCGCGGCTGGGCGTTCCTTGACTTCCTCCGGCGTAGCGGGCGCGGCCGGCGGCGTCTCCTTGGGCGCGCTCTTCTCGGCCGGTTTGGCCGACGCGCCAAGCCCTTTGCCGTTCTGATCAGGCCACATGTCCAGCAGCGGAGCGTCGCCCTGCCGCGCCAAGGCCAGATTCCGCGCGATCGCGGCGTCGAACTTCACCTTCCTGGCCTCGGCCTCCTCGGCGACGCGGCGCAGGATCGCAATCCCCTCTTCCGCCTTGCCGCTGACGTACAGATCCATCCCTCTCCTGTATTCATCCGCAAGCTGAAGACGGGCCGCTGCGCCATCGTCCAAGGCGCGAACCTGATCGCCCTCCACGCTAACCTTCCGCTCAGGCTTGGGCGCGGACAAGGCGGGGGCCGGGGAGCGTTTCTCCGCGGAGGAACTGCACCCAAGCGACGCCCAAACCAGCCCCGCCAGCGCCAGCGCCACGCCGGCGCGCCTCATTGTCGGCATTGCTCAAACCCTCACTCGTCAACTCCGCGCTAACACGCGCGCGCGAGCCGGAACCGCGGTCGCGCGGCCCGCGGTCAGGAGCCCGGCCCGCCCAGATCGAACGTCAGAACCTTCTTCTCCCCGCCCCGCTGAATCTCCATGCTCAGCGAATCCTGGCTCCTGGCCTTTCTGAACACCTGGAACGCCTTGGCGTGACTCGTCATCTTCTGCCCGTTGACGGTCTGGATGATGTCCCCATTTCTGAGTCCGACCATGGACGCAAGACCCGCCTCGGGCAGATTCTTCAGCTCCAAGCCTTCCGGCTTTCCGT
>CAYYEE010000278.1:0-6188 GCA_964470775.1 uncultured Planctomycetota bacterium
CCCCGATTGTTTGCGCTCTGCCTTCTGCTGGCCGTCTGCGGCCTTGCGCAGGCTCAGCCCACGCCCGAGCAACTCAAGGAGCGGGGCGTCCTGTTCTTCGCCCCGTTCGAGGGCGCGACCAAGGCCCTCGTGGCCGAGGGCCAGGCCGAGCCCTGGGTCCAGCGCGACCTGCTCTACACCCAGGGCGTCATCGGCCAGGCCGTCCAGATGCTGGCCAAACGCAGCCGCTACGTCACCATGCCCGACGGCCAGCAGCGCAAGTACGTCAACGGCCAGAGCATGTTGGTCTACGAGGCGCTGGGCAACATCTACCGCCGCCGCGGCACGCTGGCCTTCTGGGTGCTCTCGCCCTTCGACGCGTCCAACACCGACTTGCTGACCGGATCGGGCGGCAGCGGCCCGTGCGTCTTCGGCGTCTCGTCCAAGGGCGTCTACGACGCCTTCCTCCACATGACCCGGCGCAAGGCGTTTTTCGACATGACCTTTGGCGGACGCGAGCTCGACAACAAGCTCGCACGGTTCGGCAGTCTGGGGACAAAGCTGATTCCCCTCTGGAAGGCCGAATCCTGGAAGCATGTCGCCATCACGTGGGACGACCGCCGCGGCTGGACGATCTACCTCGATGGCGCGCTCATGGACAAGTTCGACAAGCCCATCCGATGGGAGATGTTCGAGCCCGACACCATTGCCCTGGGCGCCGCGCCCATGCGCGCGCGCGACCTGTGGCCCGTGCAGCACGAGTACGCCTTCGACGAGTTCATCATCTTCTGCCGGCCGCTCTCCGCCGAGGAAGTGGTCAAGGTGCGCGACGGCAAGTACGCCGAAGTGCGCGCGCTGAAGCCCGATGACTGGCCGTTCGACGCGGCCGCGCGGCGCCGCGAGCTTGGCCTGGACCCGGCGCCAGGCCGGCCGGTGGTCGATGCCGCCAGAGGCTGGACCGCCATCCGGCAGGCCGCGGTGGAAGACGTGGACATGAAGTTCATGCGCCGCCACGCGCTGGTGGACGGCAGCCTCAACTCCACGGTGACGTTCGAGGACGGCGGCCTGTCTTTCGACGTGCCCGCGCGCTTCCGCTTCACCGCGCCCGCGCAGGTGAACCACGTCGTGGCCGCCCTGGACGGCCCCCAAGGGTCCTATCTCTTCGAGACCGACCCCTCGGCCAAGCTCGCGGAGCTAAGGCCGGGCCGGACGCACGCCGCCGTGGCCCCCAGACAGCGCGCCGAGATGGGCGTGTTCTTCAAGGGCAAGAGCGAGGCGCGCGAAGTGGCGTTTTTCGATATCGGCCCAACGCCGCCGCCCAAGCCTGGCGGCCCGAAGCTCTGGCTCTCCGGCGAGATCGAGGCCGCCAAGTACCCGGACGCGGCTCAGGTCGCGCTCACCGCTCCCGCGCCCGGCGACCGCCCCGTCCTCTACGCCACAACCGCCGCGCCCTCGGCGGCCGAGCGCGCCGTCAAGCGGGACGCTTTGCGCCACTCCTTCCTTGTTCTGGAAGCGGCCGACAAGGACCGGTTTGTGGAAACGCTGCTTCTCAGCGCCAGGATCAGGCCGGCCAAGGACAAGTTCGCGGCGCTTGTCCGCGTGCACGACCCCCTCATCGAGGACCGCGTGGCCCTGGACGCGGACGTGGACGTGACGTGGACCCAGCCCGGCGCGTGGGGCCGGCTGGAGCTGGCCTTGGGCGCGCCTGGGCTCATCATCCCGGCCGATGGACGGCTGGTTGTGGACATCGTCCTCGACACGGACTGGGAACTGGCCGTGGGCGGGGCGGAGGGCACGTGGCTGGAGGTCCAGCAAGGCGGCAGCCGCCGCATCGGCCACGAGTTCGCCCTGGCCCAGTTGTGGCGGATGTGGGACGGCTTCCTGCGCCGGATGAACCAGAACCGCTTCCTGCAGCCAGGCGAAGACCGCGAGCGCAACCCCATCTGGCGCGGCCTCACCCTGGCCGAGAAGTACGACCCGGACAACGCCCAGGTCAAAGCGTGGTTCGGGTGGTCCCGGCTGCGTCCCTGGCCTGCCTATGACTACGCCTATCTGGACAAGCAGCCCGGCCCCAAGTGGGCCGTCTACCTGCGCGAGGCCGCGCTCTCCATGCAAGCTATCGTCCATTGGTGGCTCGACAACCGCGCCAACGACTTCGGCTACATCGTTGGTCCGGGCAACCAGTGGAACGACATCACCGACTACTACGCCGCCTTCGTCGCGCTCGGCCCCACGGTGTCCGACACACGGCTCATTGACGCCATCGAGAAGTACCTGGACGCGCACTGGAACAGCGGCCGCATGGTCAACGGCTATGCGTGGATGCTGACGGACATGCTGCACGCGCTGGAAGAGGGCACGGAAATACAGCCCAACCTGCACGTGCTCCGTCCCGGCGTGCCGCGCCACATCTACCGCGACCTGCTCACCGCCTCCAACTACGCCAAGTGGATCGGCAAGAACAGCTTGGGTCACACGCACCTCAAGTCCAACTTCTTCAACGCGGAGCAGATGCTGGAAAAGGGCGTCCAGGGCCGCGACCTTGGCCGCTTCGGCGAATCGCTGCTCGCGCCTGGCCGCTGGGTGTGGTGGTACAACGGCCACCCCGCGCTGGGCAAGCTGCTCAACGACTACACGGACGCATGGCTGGCCGACACGCTGCGTGCCACAAAGAGCAAGCCCGCCGGCGTCATCCCCAGCGCGGTCCAGTTCCAGACTGACGAATTGTTCACCGATGGCCAGGCTTCGCCCGGCGTCTTGGACCTGTTCGTCACCGCCTATCTGATGACCGGAGACCGCAAGTACCTGGAGCCTGTGCGCCTGGCGCTGGAAAAGAAGGAAGCCCTCAGCGGCGCCAAGTGGGCGCTCAACAACAGCAAACCCTTTGTGGACTACCGCCTGCTGACCGGCGACAAGACCTTTGACAAGCAGTTCTACGAGATGTCCGAAGAGGCTTATGAGAGGACGCTCAGAGGCGACGGCTTCTTCCAGCGCGGCTTCGAATACGTGGAAGGCCAGGCGCTTTACCGATGGGTCATTGACCGCAAGGAAGACGATCTCATCGAGCTGCTCAAGTACGTCATTCGCAACAACCGGCGCGGCTTCTACGCCTACACCTGGACCGACCCGCCCACGGACCGCGTCAACCCGTGGGGACGCGACCCGCTCGCCGTGGCCATGCTGGGCGGCCGGGTGTTCAACTTCCGCTGGTCCATGCCCCTGCCCACGGCCGCCTTTGCGTGGCAGGACACGGACCCGGACGTGGTGTCGCTCGTGCTGGAGAACAAGGCGGACGGCCTCACCATGCTGGTCCACAACTTCAAGGACAAGCCGGTCCAGCCCGGCATGAGGGCCTTGCGCTTGGCCGAAGGGACGTACCGGCTGTCCACGGCGCCGTGCAAGGCCGGCGGCCGCGAGCCGGCCGGCGCGCCGCGCGAGGAGCAGGTCGAGCTGAGGCGCTTCACCCCGTTGCGGCTCAGCTTGGCGCCAGGCACGACATGGATCAAGCTTGACCTTGCCAAGGCGCGCCCGCTTGTGGCCCGGCCCGACCTGGCCGTCACGCTGGCCGCGCCGAAGGATGCCAGCGGCAAGGTGACGGCGCGCGTCCACAACCTCGGCGGCGCCGCGTCGCCCGAGAGCGTGGTGCGGCTGGTGGACAAGACGGGCAAGGCCCTGGCCGAAGCCAAAGCGCCCGCGCTCAAACCCCTGGACGGCTTTGAGCCGCGCTTCGCCGACTTGGCCATAGCCGCGCCCGCCGGCGCCGGCCTGGATGGAGCGCGTCTAGTCGCAGACCCGGACAACCGGGTGGACGAGGTCAACGAGTCCAACAACGACTACCCGCTCTCCGCCGGCGTCCCACCCCCCGTGGAAACGCAGAAGCCGCCCTACGCGCAGACGGAAAAAGTGGTGAGGTGGTGAGGAGGGGGCGGCAGACCGCGCCTCACCGCTTGAACAAGTCCGAGTGGGCGCCCATCCTCTCGAAAACGAGTCGTTGGCCGTCTACTTTGTAGATCAGCACCCAGTCGGGCTCGATGTGGCAGTCCCGCCGCCCCGCATAGTCTCCCAGAAGCCGGTGGTCCCGATGGCTTGGGTCCAGCGGCTGGCCCGCGATCAGCGCTCTGGCGACCTCTCTGAACTTCCCCATGTCCTTGCCACGACGCTGGCAGCGCTTGACGTCCTTCTCAAACTGCGTGGTGAAGACCGGAGTGTACATCATATCCCCAGCTTCTGGAACATGTCGTCCGCATCCTTGCAGACAACGAGCTCCCGTCCCGCGTCCGTGGCCTCGAAGGTCCGCTTGGTCGCCGGAGCCGGGATGGCGACGTCAAAAGGCAGACCGTTGCGGAGCTCCACCTGTTTGTAGAAAATCGTGATCGCTTGCGTGGCGTTGAGGCCGAGGCGGCGGAACACCGTTTCCGCGCGGCCCTTCAGCTTCGGTTCGATTCTTGCCCGGACCATGGCGCTCTTGTTCATGGCATCGCCTCCATTCTTCGAACGAAGGAATTGTAGCACATATGGGGAACACGCGGCAAGGCGGGGGAACGGGGGGTGGGGCGCACGGCAGGCCGGGCGTTCTTGCTTGCATGGTCCCGCCGTGTTCACCCCGCGTTCGCGGGCAAAGGCCGTGCGGACTTCAGGACAGGCCTCGCGTCCCAGGCGCTATCGGTTGCTCTGCCCAGGCTGCCCCAGACCGACGGCATCCATGATCTGGTTCTTCTTCTGGTCAGGCAGTGAAACCCAGACTGCGAACGCGCAGAGAGCAAGAGCCAGTGCGGCCACCCCAACAGCGCCGCCCAGCAGCGAAAGACTCTGGTAGTACCGTGGGCATCTCCCTGCTGACGCGAATGGGCATTTTGCGGGCACGCCCTTCTTGCTGCTGAGCCCTGTGTGACGCGCGAGGTCGGGGTTGGTCAAATCTGTCGCTATCTTCGTCACTCACTCCCTCCGTTCCACCGTGTTTGCGCAATCTGCGGCAACGGCTTGCTCGATCATCTTCTCCCGCAGGTGTTTGGGGGCGAAATCCGCTGCCATCACCTTCAACCGATATCCTTCCTTCAGCGTCATCTCGATCCCTTCTCCGGCCATCCGCTTACCTTACACCAGGGAAAACGGACAATCTTACATGCCGAAGACCGGACATTGCTATCCGCGCTTGACACCAGGCGCCGCCGGGGTTGCGTCCAGCCGAGGCTGCGGGTATGCTGTGGTGTCTGGGCGCGCTGGCGCTGAAGGCAGAAAACTACACCTCCAGGGAGGCGATGCGATGAAGAACGTGGAAATGACGGTAGAAGGCAGCATCCTCACGATCAAGGTGGACTTGACCAAGGAATTTGGCCCTTCGTCTTCGGGCAAGACGATCATTATCGCCTCGACCGAAGGCAACGTCTCGATTCCCGAGCGCGAGGAGAAGGTGGGGCTCAACGTCTACCGCAAGAAGGCGTGACGGGACCGCGCACAACGAAAGTGGCTGGGCCGCGACGAGCGGCGCCAGCCACTTCTGTTGCATGGGGCGGTGTCAGAGGCCGAACCCGAACGGGTAGCGGCTGCTCAGGGTGATGGGCAGCCGTCCCCGGGCTGGCCGCTGGCCGAAGAGGACGCGCAGACCCGCGCGCACGGCGGCCGCGTTGGAGCAGTAGGTTGTGAGGCAGTCGTGCGCCTGGGGGAAGTCGCGCAGGACATAGGGCGTGCCGAACACGCATAGAGCCAGGCGATGGCCTCGGGCCAGGATTTGACGGGCGAGGTCGAACTGGCCGGCGCCGGCCGTGCCGGACAAACGCTTGTAGCACACGATGCGGGGCATGGTCGCAAAGACCACGTTCTGGCTGCCTTCAGCCGCTTCAAGGGCCGCGGCGATGTCCTGGGGCGAAGGGTCTTCGGGGATGACATGCGTCGCAATCCCGCCCAGATGACGCTGGCACTCGGCAAAGAGAACGTCGCGGCTGCTCTGGACGGTCATGGCGAAGTCCGTCAGCGCCTGGTTGTCCTCTTCGTTGGCCGTGGCGATGACGCAGGTCTTGCCTTGGCCGGCGGCCAGGGGCTGGCCGTGCCTTTCTAGAAGAGTGACCGACGCGTCGTAGAGGGTCTCGGCCAGGCCCATATGTTCGGGTCTGCGGAAAGCGGCGCCGATCTGCTCCCGAGTGATGGGTCCGCGCTGGTGGAGCCCCACCCATTCCTTTGCGGCCAGCACGCGGCGCACCAGCTCGTCGGCG
>CAYYEE010000279.1:0-6175 GCA_964470775.1 uncultured Planctomycetota bacterium
TGGGGTTTTGGGGCTTGGGGTCTTGGGGCTTGGGGTCTTGGGGCTGGGGCTTGGGGTTCTGGGGCTGGAACGGCGGCGGCGGGATTGCGGCGTGTGGGCTTCTGGCGGCGTCCATCTTGTCCATGGCGTCTATTCCGTCGTGTCACGCCTTCCCCAAGTCCTGCGCCACGCCCGCCAGCGCCTGGACAAGCTCGTCGTGGATGGAGGCGTAGGGCAGGGCGCCGAGGATGTGGGGCACAGTGTCGGCGGCGTAGCCGCCGGGGACGGACTTCTTCGAGACCGTGGAGAAAGGGCATGGACGGATCGAGACGCGCCGCTGCTGGCCGAGCGCGGACAGCGGCTGGTTTCAGGACAAGGCGCGCGGGAAGGGCCTGGCCAGCGCGGGCGTGGAGGAGGCCGCCTTTCTCAAACGCCTGTCCGGGGTCTGGACGGGTTGGCCCCGGGCCGATGAAGGACGCATTGCCCGGCGAACCAGCGGCGCCTATAATGACTGGCGCCGTTCATCATCGGCGTCCCTTGTCCGGGCGCCGGCCAGGGGACGTGTGGACGTTCAGAAAGCAAGACAGTGGCCAGCCGGTGAATCCTAATCCAACAAACGCGGAGAAAATACGCAAGTTGCCCTGGCTGGTGGTGGGCAACGCCTTCAACGCCATCTTCTGCGAACTGACGGTGTTCGGGTCGGTGTTCGTGTTGTTCTTGGACGAGATGAAGCTGCCCAAGGCGCGCATCGGCGTGGTGTTGTCGCTGATTCCGTTCTGCGGTGTGATGTCGCTGTTCGTGGCGCCGAAGGTGGAGCGGTTCGGTCTCAAGAAAACGTTTGTCACTTTCTTCAGTCTGCGAAAGCTGTTCATCCTGGGGCTGTTGTTTCTGCCCGCGGTCAAGGAGGCTTGGGGCGGGCCCGCGTCGTTCTACTTCGTCGTGGCCATGATCCTGGGCTTTGCCATCTGCCGCGCCATTTCGGAGACAGCGATCTTTCCCTGGTCGCAGGAGATGGTGCCGGTGAACATGCGGGGCAAGTTCAGCGCCATCAACAGTATTGTGTCCATGCTGGCGCAGTCGGGGGCGTTGCTGCTGGCCAGCCAGGTGTTGAAGGGCGACGGAGGGGTGGGTCCGTTCCTGAATCTCTTTGCGCTGGGGACGGTGTGCGGGCTGGTGTGCGCGGTGTGCCACGCGCTGTTCCCCGGCGGCGGGCCGTCGGAAAGGACGCGCGAGCTGCTGCCCTTCCTGCGCGAGGCGTTCGCCGCGATGAAGGACCGGAACTTCGCGCTCTTCAACCTGGGCGTGACTACGCTGGTGTTCGCCTATGCGCCCCTGGCGTTCGCTCCGCTGTATTTCAAGGAACTGACGGGCATCCGCGAGAGCTCCATCATCCTGCTCTCGTTCGCCAGCCTGATGGGGTCCATGCTGTCGAGTTACCTGTGGGGGTGGTCGTCGGATCGCTATGGCAGCAAGCCGGTCATGATCTTTGGGCTGCTGGTGCTGGCGCTGCGGCCGGCGGTGTTCTACTTCCTGCCGAGCCACAGCGCATGGAGCGAGCCGCTGGCGTTTGCCAGCTTCTTTGTCTGGGGCATAGCCGTCATGGCGTGGGCCATCGGGTCGGGGCGATATCTCCTGGTGACGGTGGTGCCGCTGGAGAAGCGCACGCCGTGGCTGGCGCTCTACTATGCGTCGCAAGGCGTGGCCAATGGCTTGGGGCCGCTGGTTTCGGGCTGGATTCTCAGCGCATCCGAAGGGTTGTCGGGCCGGTTGGGCTTTCTGCACGTGGACCCGTACACGCCGGCGTTTATTTTCAGCGGGATCTTGGGCGTGGTGGGCACGCTGATGATCGCGGGGCTGCGCGCCCGCGGCGAGGCGCCCGCGTCGCGGTTCGTGGGGATGTTCATGCGCGGCAACCCGCTGAGCGCGCTGGAGTCGATGGTGCGCTACAGCTTCGCGCGATCGGAGCACGACCGGATCGCCACGACGCAGGCCATGGGCGACGCGCGCAGTCCGCTGAGCGTGGAGGAGCTGACGGAAGCGCTGAAGGACCCGAGCTTCAACGTGCGCTATGAGGCGATTGTGTCCATCGCGCGCACTCGCAGCGACCCCCGGCTGATCTACGCGCTGCTGCACGTGCTGGTGGACGACGAGCCGGAGTTGCACACCGCGACGGCGTGGGCGCTGGGACGGCTGGGAGATTCGCTGGCCATTCTGCCGCTTCGCGAGGTATTCTTATCATCAGAGTACGCGCTGCTGCGGGCGCGTTGCGCGCGGGCCTTGGCGCAGCTGGGCGACCGCAGCATGGCGCCGCGCTTTCTGGAGGTCTTCCGCAAGGAGACGGTGGGCGCGCTGCGGCTGGCCTACGCCTCGGCGCTGGGCCAGTTGCGCGTGGCGGAGGCGCTGCCGGAGATGCTGGCCTTCATGGCCAGCGTCAAGAGCGAGTCGGCGCGGATGGAGATGGCCCTGGCGCTGGCGCGGATGGTGGACATGGAGAGTTATTTCGTTTCGCTGTGGCGGCGCACGCGGGTGGAGGCGGGCACGCCCTTGTCGCAAGCCGTGAACGCGGCGCGGCGCAAGCTGGCGCGCGCGGAGCCGGGCGCCCGGCGCGAAGCGGAGGCGCTGGAGGAGGCGGAACGCCTGTTCGCGCGGGACAGCCTGGACGAAGGCGCGGGCCGGCTGGCCGAAGCGGCGCCGGCGTCCTGGATGCAGGGACGCGTGTCGCCGTCGGGTGTGATCCTGGCCGAGTGCGCCCTGCGGCTCAAGCAGCACGCGTCGGAACGGCGCGAGTATCTGTTGGCGGCGCTGACGGCGCTGGAGGCGGAGTTGAGGGACCGTCTGGCGGGCTGAGCCGGGCATGGAGAGGTCCGGGGAGATGGCGCCATGAGTGTTCCGTTCGGGTTCCGCATGCTGACGCTGATGGAGGCCGGCGAGCGCGAGGAAGCCACGCGGGAGGTGGCGGCCTTGATCGCCGCGGCGCGCGAGGCGCGCGTCACGGAGATCAAAGCCGGCGCCAGCGGGGAAACGGCCGTGGCCCAGGCCAGACGCCTGGCGGCCGAAAAGCGCGTGGGCATGGTGGTAGCCGGCTGGCCGCCCGATCCGGTCCGGCTGCAGGAGACCTTGCGGCTGGTGTTGGAGATGAACGCGCTGGGTGTGGTGGCGCGCCGCTCGACAAACGTCCCGCCGGAGCGTCTGCTGGCGCCCACGGGCGGCGGTCCGCACACGATGCACCAGATGTGGATCGCCAACGCGCTGGCCCGGGCGTGGGGACGGCCGCTGCGGATGGCGCGCATTCTGCTGGCGCGCGAAGACGGCAAGGGTGGAGAGGGCCTGACCGACTTGCAGGCCAGGCTGATGGGCATCGCGGACCCGGTGGAGCGCGTGCACGCCGAGGATGTGCCCTCGGGCGTGCGCCAGCTTGCGCGGCCCGGCGACATGATCGTGCTGGGCGCGCCCAACTACTGGCGCGTGGCGCATCACTTCCAGGGGTCCATCCCCGACTTGGTGGCGCGCGAGCTGCCCAACGACCTCATCATGCTGCTCGGCCGCAAGCCGGCCCACCTGGACGTGCGCGACGTGTTCTGGGAGGAAACAGTGCTGCTGGGTCTGCGCCCCAGCGGCAAGGAGGAGGTCATCCGGCTGCTGGTGGACCACCTGGCGCGGCGCGGACAGATTCCCGCCAGCCTTTGCGAGGAAGTGGTGAACCGCGCGCTGGAACGCGAGCGGCTGATGTCCACGGCGGCCGGGGGCGAGGCGGCGTTTCCTCATGCGGCGCTGCCCGGCTTCCAGGGCGTCATCGGCTGTCTGGGCGTCTGCCCCAAGGGGGTGGACTTTGGCGGCGATGAGCCTCAGCCCACGCGGTTCGTGTTCCTGCTGGTGACGCCGAACGACTTCTACGACGACTACCTGACGCTGATGGCGCGCATCGCGCAGGCGCTGATGGCGCCCAAGACCCGCGCGCAGATGCTGCGCTGTCGCGAGCCGGCGGAGGTCCTGGACCTGCTGGCGGCGGACCAGGGGTGAGGGGCTGTTCCGCGGGGAACATGGGCGGCCCCGCGGTCCTGGGCTGTCCTTGGCGCGGAGATGGCCGCGCCCGTCCGTTGCGCGGCCGGGCTCGCAATGACCCCGTCGGGCTGTTGGCGAGCCGCCTGGCGCGGCGTTGTGGGGCGGACGACGATTGAGATAGAATCCGCGTTGGGAGCCCCAAGGACAATGATGCGCGCGCAGGCGCAGGAACGGACGGAGAGGATCATGAACGGTTGTTCGGTGGACGCGCCGGAACGCCACATGCCGCCGGCGTGGCTGTTGATGGCCACGCTGACGCTGGTTTGGGCCGCGGCCCTGGCCATTCGGCTGAACGCGTCGCCCGACATCATGAGCAAGGACCAGGAGCGGCCGGCGGCGTTCGTCATGGACGCGGCGCAGAACGGCCACTGGCTCTGCCAGACCGATCACCACGGCAACGTGATGCGCAAGCCGCCCCTGTTCACCTGGCTCAGCGCGGCGGCCACGGCGGCGTTCGGCCGCATCAACGCTTTCACGCTCAGCTTCGGGAGCTGGCTGTCCACGCTGCTGACGGTGTGGCTGGTCATGGCCGCGGGCTGCGCGTTCATGGGCCGCGGCGCGGGTTTCTGGGCGGGCATGGCCTATCTGCTTTCCATCACGGGTCTGCGCATGATCACGCTGGCGCGCACGGACACGATCTTTGCGCTGACGACCTTTGCGATGGCCATGGCGGGGTGGCGGGCGTGGAACCGGGGCAGGGGGTGGACGCTGTTCTGGTTGTGCGCGGCGGTGGCCACGCTGTCCAAGGGGCCGCTGGGGCCGCTGCTGGCGTGGGGCGGGCTGGCCGCGGCGGCGTGGGAAAAGCGGTCGGGCCGGCCGCTGCCGCTGCGCGGGTCGCACTGGCTCGGGCTCGCGCTCTTCGTGGTTATCTGCGCCGGCTGGCTGTTCCTGGCTTATCTGCAACTGGGCGATGAGCTCGTGCGCAAGCTCATCGTGAAGGAGCTGCTTGGCCACGCCAAGGAGAGCGGGAGCGGCAACTTCCCGGGCGAAAAGTTCTATCAGCCGCCGTTCTACTTCCTGAGCCAGTTCCTGCCGTGGAGCCTGCTGACGGTCCGCGCGCTGTGGCGCGTGGTCAAACGGCCTGCGGCGGATGAAACGGAGCGGCGCTTCGAGCGGTTCCTGTTCTGCTACTTCGTCATCGGCCTAGCCATCTTCTCGCTGGCGCCGCACCAGCGCCAGGACCTGTTGTTCCCGTTGCTGCCGGCGGCCGCGCTGCTGGCGGGCCGGGAGGCGAAGGCGATCTTCCGGCCCAAGGGCCTTGCGCGCGATTTCTCGCTGCTGGGGGCGGCGCTGGCGGCGCTGGCCGTGGCCGCGTGGGCGTACTATGGCCCGTGGGAGGGCCGCCAAAAGGACATGATGCGCAGCCGCCACATGCGGGACTTCGCCCAGGTGATCGAGAGCCGGGTGGGGCCGGGCTTTCCGCTGACGCACACGGGATACGTGGACTCGCAGTACGGCTTGCAGTTCTACCTGAACACGCTGCGCCGGACCATCAGCCAGGAGAGAGCGGCTGAGGCGCTGGCGGGCGAGGCGCCGGTCTTTGTCGTGACGGACCAGTGGGACGCCCTGGTCAAAGCGGCCAAGACCCGGCCCGGGACACAGGTCTACGAGGTGGAGTCGCACGCCGACTGGGGAGAGCAGCGGGTAAGCATCGCGAGCAACTATCCCCTTCTGCGGAACCTGCCGCGCGGCGGGGCCGTGTTCCCGCCGGTGTGGCTGGAGTGGCAGGGCGCGCGGATGACGTCGGCCACGGAGAACTCGGCCGCGTTCTGGGCCGTGGAGAAAAGCTGGCGCGTGCTGGTGAGGAACGAGTCTGAAGCGACAGTGGGGTTCTCGGTGGCGATAGGCAACGGCGATCCCGCAACGCGGCTGCGCCGGGACTTGGCGCCGAAAGAGACATGGATGCTGGAAGGCGCCGGGGCCGATCCCAATGCTCCGCCGCCGGCCCGGCCGCGCTGGCGCTGGGCATGGGGGCTGGCGTTCATGGCGGCGGTGGCGGCGGCTCTGGCGCCCGTGGCCGCGCGCGTCACGCGCATGGCGGCGGCCGCGCGGCGGTGGTGAGCGGCTCGCGCGTTGAAAGCCAGAGATTCGGCACGACGTATAGCTGAGACGGGCCGGTAAGGGGGGCGCGGGG
>CAYYEE010000280.1:0-6148 GCA_964470775.1 uncultured Planctomycetota bacterium
TATGCCGCCAGGCCATCGCGGACGCGCCGCCAACCCAACCCCTCCCGGCGCCGCTGGCGCTTGCCGCGGCCCGCGCTTTCCTTCGCGCGGGAAAGCCCGGCCAAGCCACACAAGCGCTGGACCGCATGTCCGACCCGCCCCCCTTGGACGCCCACGAAACCCGTCTCCTGCGCGCCGTGATCCAAGGCCTTGACGGTCAGCCCCAGGCCGCCGCCTCCGCCCTCGCCGATCTGCGTTCTTCCGCCCCCCCGGAATGGCGCGCCTGCGCCGCCCTGTGGCAGTCCAAGTTCCTGGCCGAATCCGGCGCGATGGATGCCGCCCTGGCCGCCCTGGACCACGCCGCGCGCAACGCCGAGACGCGCCCGGCCGCCCTTCTGGAGCAGGCCCGGCTCCTCATGGCCGCCGGCCAGACGCCCCAAGCTCGCAAGACGCTCGGCGCCCTGCTTCAAGACGCGGCGCCCCCCCCCCTCCACGCCAAGGCCCTTCTCCTCCTCGCCGACGTGGACGAGAAGAGCCGCGACCTGCCCCAGGCCTTGGCCAGCGTCGAGTCCGCCCTGGCCTTGTCCGGCGGCCACGCGGCCCAAGCTCTGTGGCGCAAAGCCGTCCTGCTCCACCAGCTCGGCCGCCAGGACGAATCCGCCCAGGCCCTGGCCGCCTTCGTCCGTCAGAATCCCGATGCGCCCGTTCCTGACGCCACCCTGGCCTGGGCCGCACGCCAGTCCATCGCCCGTCCCAAAGACGCCATCCTCCTCGCCACGCCCCTGGCCGGTCGCGACAGCCCCCTCACGCCCGGCGCCTTGGCCATCCTCGCCAACGCCCATGCTCAGACCGGCGACTGGACAAGCAGCGCCGCCGCGGCCGAGCGCCTCGCCCAAGAGTTCCCCGCCTCGCCCTGGCGGCGCGCCGCCACCCTCGACCTGGCCCAAGCGTGGATCCGCCTTGGCCGCGCCCCCCAAGCCCGCGCGCTTCTCATCAGCGATGGGCTTGGCTCCACCTTGCGCGGCTCCTGGCTGTGGGCGCAGTCCTTCGCCGCCCAGGACCGCCACGCCGACGCCGAACGCGCTCTGCGCCGCATGCTGGCCCTGCACAAAGCCGACATGGACCAGGACTGGCTCTTCCAAGCCCATCGCGCTCTGGGCCTCGCCTGCCTGGCCCAGAACAAACGCGGCGAAGCCCTCGAAGCCTATCGCGCCGCGGTCCGCACATCCCCCCCGTCCCCTGCCCTCGAGCGCGACAGGTCCGAGCTCTCCAAGCGCCTCAGTCGGCCTTCCCCGGCGCCTTGAACCACAGACGCGCGCGCAGCCCCTGCCCCACGGCGTCCACTTCGGTCTTCTCCAGCCCCCCCGCGCCCTCAAAGCTCTCGAACGTCCGCTTCATCTCCGCCGCGGCCTGCGAAGCCGCCGCCCTGCCGCGCCACGGCGCCTCCGCCTCCAGCAGCAAGCTCCCGTCGTCCTCCACCCGCGCCGTATAGTCCACAGGCCCCAGCGCCGCCAGGAACTCCTTCATGTCCGGCGCCTTGGGCCAGAAGACAGCCAGCAACGAGGGAAGCCCGGCGTCCGGCCGCGCCGCCTTGCCCCACGCCATCGCGCCTTTGGGCGCAACGAGAACCCCCTTGGCCCGGTCCGCGTCCGCCGCCAGAGAGTCATGAATCGCCGACACCGTGTCCGCCGAATCGCCCGCGATCCCCGTCGCGCGCCAGACGCACATCGCCGGCGCCCCTCCCTTGGCGCCCTCCGCGCGCACGTAGCAGTTCGCGTCGCCGCGGCGCATCGGGACGTAGGGCAGCGCGCCGGCGCGGATCATCCGCGACATGGCCCGGTCCGCCAGCCAAAAAGCGCCCCTGTACTTGCCCAGGCTCACTGCCGCGGCCCATCGCCGCCGCCCCTGCTCCGCGCGCGCGCTCGCCACGACCTGCATGGGGCAGTCGGCCGCGCGCTCCGGCGCAAGCGCGTACCGCGCCGCCGTCCTCGCCGCGTCCGGCGCGCCCTGCAAGACCTTCGAAAGCAGAGCGTCCGTCCACTTCAGCTCTTGCGGCCGCCACAGCGAGGGCCGCGCCTGCAGCACGAAGTCCGGGTCCTTGAGCAACGCGGAGGCAGGGTCTGGCAGGCCCACGGGCGCCTGCATCCAGTACAGCAGATACAGCAGCGTGAACAGCGTCGCCAGCGTCAAGCCCAGCAACCCCAGCAGAGCCAGCATGGCCCACCGCGGGAAGAGCTTCTTGCGAACCAACCTGTTCATGCCGCTCCCCCCGGGTCAATGCCGAGCGCCAGCCACGCGCCGCGCTCCTCCTCGTTGCGCGCCACCGGCGAAAAACCGAAAGCCAGATACAGGCCGATCGCCGGCCGGCGCAACGTATCTGTCGTCAAGTATGCCTTGTCATGCCCCAGTTCCGCCAGCCGCCGCAACGTCGCCGACAACAACGGCTTCGACAACCCCCTCCCCTGAAACGCCGGCCGCAACGCCACCCAATGCACCCGGCCCCAACCCAGCCACGCCTCCTCGCCAAACCACGCCGTGGCCGTGCCCACGGCCGCGCCCCGCGCGTCGCACAGATAGAACTGCCTCGCGGCCAGCGTCGCAGCGTCGCGGCCGAACTGCTTCCCGAACGTGTCCGGACCAAAGCTGTTGAGCGGATCGGCCTCGCGGTGAATGTCCAGCCACGCCTCCTCGTCACCAGCCCGCCAAGGCCGCACGGTGAAGCCCTCGGGCGCGGCGAACCGCGGCGCCCCCGCCAGGTTCCGCCTCGCCATAACCACCTTCACCGCCGCCTCCTCTCAAGCCGTCACAGCGTCCTGTTCCCGCACCAAGCTGTCTAGACCCGCAAATCCGCGCCCGCTCCCAGGTCCGCCGCATATTGCTCCAGCAGCGGCCCCACCACCTCCGCCAGGAACTCATCCACCTGCTCCGGCGCGCGGCCCACGAACCGCCGGGGATCCGACAACTCGCCCATCTTCGACTTCACCGCCGCAAAGCCCGGATCCGCCGCGATGCGGTCCAGCAGGTCGTTCACTCCGCCGCCTTCGTAAAGCGCCTGCGACACGGCCATCGAGTGCACGCGAATCCGCTCGTGCAACTCCTGCCGGTCGCCCCCCGCGGCCACCGCCGCCATCAGGATCGGTTCCGTGGCCATGAACGGCAGCTCGCGCGCCACGCGCTGGCGAATCACCGGCTCGTGAACCACCATGCCCTCCGCCACGTTCACCACCAGCGACAGGATCGAATCCACGGCCAGAAACGACTCGGCCAGGCACAGCCGGCGGTTGGACGAATCATCCAGCGTCCGCTCGAACCACTGCGTCGCCGCCGTGTGCGCCGGATTGAGCGACATGTTGATGACAAACCGCGCCAGCCCGCAAATCCGTTCACACCGCATGGGGTTTCGCTTGTAGGCCATCGCCGACGACCCCACCTGCTTCGCGCCGAACGGCTCCTCCATCTCCTTCAAGCTCTGCATCAGGCGCATATCCGAAGCGAACTTGCCCGCCGACTGCGCCACCCCGCACAACGCCGACAACACCTGCCAGTCCACCTTGCGCGGGTATGTCTGGCCCGTCACGGCCGCCACCCGCTCAAAACCCATCGCCGCCGCCACCTTGGCGTTCAGCTGCTTCACCTTCTCGTGATCCCCCTTGAACAGCTCCAGAAAACTCGCCTGCGTTCCGGTCGTGCCTTTCACGCCCCGAAACGGCAGCGAAACCATCTGGCGGTCCACCTCCTCGATGTCCATGCACAGGTCCTGCGCCCACAAGCACGCCCGCTTGCCCACCGTAGTCAACTGCGCGGGCTGGAAATGCGTATAGGCCAGCGTCGGCAAGTCGCGCCACTTGCGCGCAAACGCCGCCATCCGCGCCAGCGCGTTCACCAGCCCCTTGCGGACCAGAGCCAGCCCGTCGCGCATCTGGATCATCTCCGCGTTGTCGCCCACGTAGCAGCTCGTGGCGCCCAGATGGATCACCGGCGCGGCCTTGGGACACTGCTCGCCAAAGGTCCGAATATGCGCCATCACGTCATGCCGCAGTTCCTTCTCCAGCTCCGCGGCGCGCTCGAAGTCGATGTCGTCCACCTTGGCCCGCATCTCATCGATCTGCGCCTGAGAAATGGCCAGCCCCAGCTCACGCTCCGCCTGCGCCAGCGCAACCCACAGCCGCCGGGCCGTGGACCACTTCTTCTGCTCCGACCAGTTCTCCAGCATCTCCCGCCCCGCCCACCGCAACGCAAACGGGCTGACGAACTCGTCGTGGATATCGCTCGATGTAACCAAGGTTTCCTCCTGGGGAGCGCCGCTTTCCGGCGCCGCGCTGCGCCCCAAGCGCGTCACAATCGCGGCTCAGCGCCAATCACCACCGTAGAAAACGCGTCCAGCGACCACGCCTCATGGCGGTAACCGCCGAACACGGAAACGTCGTTGAACGCCGCTGTCGCCACGTCCACCAGTTGCGCTCGGAGAATGGGAAACAGGTCGCGCCGCCCTTCCACCACGCCTTCAGGCGTCTCCAGCCTTGTCGAAAACACCACCCGCTCAGGCGCGCCGGCCAGGTCGTAGGAACGATAGAACGCGAACCGCTTCCCATTCGCGGTCTCGCCCTCGATCGCCGGCAGCTCCGTGACCCCCTGCTCCAGAATCCGGTCGTAGTTCACCACCGACACCACGGCCCGCCCCCCCAACGCCGTCGCCTTGGCCAGTTCCTCCAGCGTCCGGCTCGCCTGGCCCAGGTTCCTGGCGTGCGCCAGCGTGTTGCCCACCAGCAGCGTCAGGTCAAAGTCCACGTTGGGAAAAGCCGATGAAACCGCGTCCATGCCGCCGCGTTTGAAGTGGCTCGCCAGCGCCGGCCAGCGCTGCTGCGCGGCGCGCACCAACTCCGCTTCCGCCTCCAAGCCGTAAATGTCCGCGCCTCTCAGCGCCAAGTACTCCAAATGCGCCCCAGACCCGAACCCCACGTCCAACACGCGCCGCCCCGCCGCGTCCGGCAGCTCCATGTCATAGCAAGCCTGGTGATCGGCCGTGCACGGGAAGATCGCGCCGAAGTACTCCGCCATCCTGGCATAGGGCATCATGAGGGTCCCACCTGGCTGCATGGGGTTCACACAAGCGACGCGTCAGGAGTTGCGGCTGCGCGCATACTCCCCCACGTCCACCACCCGGCCGGACTTCAACATCGCCATCCGGCCGAACTCGGTCATCCTGCGCAGTTCCTCCGACGAGAACACCGGCCCATCCTGGCACACCAGCCGGTCGCCGCAGCAGCACTGGCCGCACACGCCGAATCCGCACTTCATGTATCTCTCGAGGCTGGCCTGCGTCTCCACCCCCGCCCGGTCGCACAGATCAAACACCGCCTTCATCATCGGCTCCGGCCCGCACACGCACACCAGCGCCGGCCGGCTTTCCGACAGCAGGTTCCGCAGCGCGTCCGTGGGGAACCCGTGATAGCCTTCGGACCCGTCGTCCGTGCAGATCATCGCGTCCGGAAAACGCTCGCGCCAGATCAACTCCGCGGACGTGCGCGCCCCGTAGATCAGCCGGCTCTTGGGCCGCAGGTCCTTCAACGGCGCCACCGTCGCCAACCCAATGCCGCCCGCCACCAGAACCATGGGCTCACGCGGCCGGAACCCGCGGCCATAGGGACCTCTCACGCCAACCTTCGCGCCAGGCTTCAGCCCCATCAGCGCCTGCGTGAACGGCCCCCTCTGGCGCGCCGTCACGGCAAAACGCCCATCCTTCTTCCAACTGAACGCCAGCGGCTTCTCGTCCAGCCGCGGCAGCCACACCATGCAGAACTGCCCCGGCGCAAAGGACAAGTCGCCCTCGAACCACAGCGTCACGACCTCGCGGTTCTCCTTGCGCACTTCCACAAGCGGATAGACACGCGGCTCTTCAGACATGGGCGGCGCCTCTGATCTCATCCAGCGTCCTCACCCCGTTCGCCTCCATCCACTCGGCCATCTCCGTGGCCACCCGGCCGAACACTTCCACGCCGCCCTTGTACACCGCCGACCCCATGCCTACGGCCGTGGCGCCGGCCATCACCATCGCGATCGCGTCCCGCCCGCTCGAAACCCCGCCCGTGCCAATGATCGGCAGCTTCACAGCCTGGCGGATGTCATACACGCATCGCAGCGCCACGGGCCGCAGCGCCTCGCCGGTGAC
>CAYYEE010000281.1:0-6135 GCA_964470775.1 uncultured Planctomycetota bacterium
CGCTCCTGGCCGCCGCGCTACGCCGCTTGCGTCAGGCTGCGCAGCCGGTCTCGCTAGTTCTCCTTCACCCGCCCCAGCCCGCGGACAAAGTCATTCACGTCGAACACGAACCCAAACCCCAGCGCCACCCGCCATAGCGCCACTTCCTTGCACAACTCGCGCCGCGCCGTCTCCTTGTTCTCCACAGCCGTCACCGCCTGGCGCAGAGCCGAGCACATCACCCCGTGCTTGCGCATATCCGCCATCCCACCCGGCGACAGCAGTAGACACCAATTGATAGCAAACCCGGCGTAGATGAGGTGGTTGACCCCTGCGTCCTTGCACAACGCAAAGAGCTGATGGGCGTTCACCGCAACGCCCTCGCTATCCAGGGGCCTCGCCTGCGGCGGAAAATCCAAGTCCTGAAATCCCCGCGCCACGTCATCGCGGTTGCCCGGCCCGACGCTGACGCGCTCCTCGCGGAAGCGCTTCAGGGCCGCCAGCGCAGCGTCCGGCAGCGCCTGCTCCGGGCCTGCCGGCTCCGGCCCGGCCAGCGCCTCGGCGCGCGCGTAGCCAGGATACTTCCTGTGGTACGCCCCGCCGCCCGCCACGTGGAACAGCTTCAGCGGCGACCGCCTCACCGCCGCCAGCAGCGGCGGAAACACTGTCTCCAGAATGCGGTTCGCCCGCGGAAGGTACTCCACCGCCCTGTACCACCCGGGATACCGCTCCCGCGTCCCCGAATCCCAAGCGTGCATCACCACCACCGCCGTGTGGTCCAGCGATAGCTCCACGTCCGCCTTGCCCCACCCGCCATATCCCTCGGCCGGCACGTCCAAGCTGTAATCCGCGTCAAACTGCTGGTAAAACTCGGCCGCCACCCGGAACGTCCGGCTCATGGCCATCGCCTTTCAGCGCGTCAACACCACCTGCTTGAGCTCCTCCGCCGCGGCCTTGGCCGCCGACACAAGCGCCTTCTCCGCCGCCGCCTCCCGCGAAGAGCCGAACTCCTTGGACTCGAACGTCTTGGACCACACCTGCGCGCCCTGCGCCACGTCTATCACCCGCAGCGTCACACGCCCCTTGCAGCAAATCAGCCCGTCGGTGTCGCTGCTGAAATCGGCCGTGGCCTCGCCCGCCAGCACGCGCGCCGCCGCCTCCTTGCCCGCCACCTGCGACAGCCGCTCCACGTTCGCCACGTCGCGCTTGTACACCGCCACCGGCCACAACGAAACCTTCTGGCGCTTCTGCGACAGCGCCTCGCAAAGCACGTCCTGCGCCAAGCCCGCGCCGCTGGGCCGCCCCAGCTTCTCTTCATACACCGCCACGAGCCACTTCAGCCCCTCTTCCACCGGCCTGGGAATAAAGACATACAGACCCGTCACCTCAAAGCGGCCGCCCGCGCCGCCCGGCGTCTCCCACTTGCGCTCCACCCGCCCCAGCAGCCGCAGCAGCATCTTGTCCGACTCGTGCAGCCCAAAGGCCTTGGCCGCGCGGTCCAGCGCATCCTCTTCCGCCGCCGCCGACGTGGCGCCCTGGCCCGTCACCACCCGCAGCCGCTCGCCCGGCGCCGTGGGATTGGCCTTCAGCCACGCCCCAAAGTCCCGCGCCCACGCCGGCGCCGGGTCCGGCTGCTGCCACACCAGCGCCTCCCGCGACGCTTCATACAACACCGAAATCTCGTACATCCGCGGCCGCCGCCCCTCGCGCCACTTGCGCAGGAACGTCCCCTTCTCCGCCAGCCGCCCGCTCTCCGACTCCTTGAGCCCAAACGCCGCCAAGCCGTTGCGCAACGCCATGCGCCTCGCCTCTTCCTCCGTGGCGCCGTCGCCCGCCACCACGCGATACGACCCGCCCGCGGCCGCGTTCATCTTCAGCCACGTCTCAAGGTCCGCGAACCACATCGGCGGCGTCTGCGGCCGGGCCCACTCGATGTCGCCCGCCGATGCCTTAGCCGGCGCATAGACCGCCGGCGCCGCGCCCGGCGATACCGCCTGCTTGGCCGCCTTGGCCGGCTCCGCCGGCGCGCCAGGATAAGCGAGATCGCGCGCCGCCGCGATCGGCCGCGCCGCCGGTGCAGCCGCCGCGGCCGCCGCGCCCATCTTGCGCCGCGCCGCCTCCACGTTCGCCCGCGCCGTTCTCAGCGCCTTGTCCTTGTCCGCGGCCGAAAGGTCCGTGCGCCCCTGAATCTCCGTCGTCATGGACGCCAGCGCCCCCTCCAAAACGTTCTGCGTCTGGAACCGCGCCTTGTCCAGCCGGTATAGAGCCTTCAGCAGATACACAGGCCGCGTGTAACCCACCTCGTCCACGTTACGCCGCGAGTAGTGCCGCTCATACTCCTGGAAGTTCAGCTTGTACTTGGCCATCTCGCGGGTCAACGCCTCGCGGTACAGGTCCGCCGCCAACTGCCCGCCCGGCGTCGTGGTCCAACGGTCCGCGGTCTTCGCCTCAGCCACGAAATCCATCCCAAGCTGCCGCATAAGGTGGAAGACCGCGTCGTTGCTCGCCGTCTGCGAGGCCAGCGCGTCTTGTTCCAGCGACTCGATGGGCTGCGACGTGCCCACCACCCACATGTACTTGCCCGCCTCTTCCGGGTGGCGCAGGTCCCAATCCTCAATCCACTTCCCCAAGCCCTGCGCCCAAACCGGAGTCTCAGCGCTCGGCGCAAACCAAGGCCCGCTCCCGGCCACGGCCACGGCCTCGTCCGTCAGCTCCGGCGGACGCGCCTCCGCCGAGCTCTTGCACCCAGCCGTCAGCGCCGCCATACCCACACAAAGCGCCAAGCCGATCCATCCGCTCTTTCTCATGGCAGCCGCGTCCTCGCAGAAGTCCCAGGTCACATCGCCCTCAGACATCATCGCGATTATCCTAGTAGCCACTCCCCCCTCTGTCAAACGCGCCCCGATTCCCCACATCCTCCCCATGCCTCCGCCAACTCCCATCCTTCCCATTGATTGTTGTCCCGTGATTCCGTAACATGTTCCGGCGTCCGGGCGCCGCGCCCGGGACGCAGATGATCGGAGAGTCATGCCACTCGCGCGCGTCCTCATCCTGGCCCTCATCCCCCTGCTGGCGGCAGGTTGCCGCCACTACACGGGATACGTCCAGCAGCACGTGGAGACCACGCCCGCTCAGGGTCAGGCGCGGACGGATTTCGCCCCAGCGCCTGACCCCATCCGCATCATCGGCCTGCCCAACGCGCAAAGCGGCGCGGTCGAGTTCCGCGCCGTCCAGCGAGAGGTCACCCGCAAGCCCGCCACACGCCAGATCGTCGCCCGCCGAGTCTATGTCCGCTACCACTGGAGCGTCTGGCTCGCCAAACCGCTCACCTGGATCACCCTCTACCTGCCCTTCTACCTGCCCTACGCCGATCCCCACAATCACGACGGCGGCAACTGGGACCAGCTCGATTACTGGCGCGACGTGCTAGCCTATTACAACCTCTTTGAAGCCAACCCCAACGGCTCCCAGCGGATCGAGGAGAAATGGACGGTCCTCTTGTCCGAGCCGGCCTGGCAGACCTTCACGCGCGACGAAGCCCCCCTGCCAGGCGCGCCCGTAAGGCTGCTGCTCGGCGCCCAGCCCCTGGCCCAGACCCTCACCAACGCTGAAGGCGTGGCCAGGTTCGACCTGCGCCGCGTCCTCACCCCAGAGATCGCCGGCGCCAGCCGCGAGTTCACGCTGGACCTCGTCCCCAGCCGCCCCGGCAGCGCCAAGACCTTCACCCTCTCCGCCGAGGTCCTCCAAGCCCTGCTCACACCCGCTCCATGAACCGTCGAACCTGGCGGACAAGTCAGACTTGTCAGACGGCCTGCCCTTTCCCCAGCAGATACCTCTCGTAATTTCTTCGCACCCGGCCCGACACTTCGGCCAGCCGCGCCTGGAACGCCTCGGCCGTAGCCTCCACGCCCATCATCCGCCGCGCCAGCGCCGCCAGCTCCTCCGCGTCCTCAGGCAGCGCGTGCACCTGCCGGTCCTCGAAGATCTGCAAGCAGTGCTCCACGCGGCGCAGGAACACATAGTCCTCGCGCAGCTCATCGCCCGCGTTCGCCGGCAGCGCCCCCGCCTGAACCAGCCCCTTCAACGCCTTCAGCGTGTTCCCCTCCAGCAACTCCGGCCGCTCCGGCGCGCGCATGAGCTGCAAGCCCTGCACCAGGAACTCCACGTCCCTCAGCCCCCCCATCCCCGTCTTCACATCCATGCCGCCGCGTCCCTGAGCCTTCAACTGCTCGCCGCGCATGCGCTCGATAGAAGCCACCACATCGCCCCGCGCGGCCGCGCCCAGCAACAGCGGTCGCGACGCCGCCGTAAACGCCTCGCCCAGCCGCGCGCTGCCCGCGATGGGCCGCGCCTTCAGCAACGCCTGCAACTCCCACGCCGCCGCGTTCCCGCCGTAATAAGCCATGATCGCCCCCAACCCCCACGCCAGCAACCCCGCGCTCCCATACGGCCGCAGCCGCAGGTCCACGCGGTAGGCATACCCCTCCTCCGTATGCTGCGACAAGTCCGCCCGCAACTGCTCCATCACTCCTGAAAAGAACTCCGCCAGCCCCGAATCCGCGTCCGCGCCCGTGTCGTCGAACACGCCCACCAGGTCAATATCCGAGCTGTAGTTCAACTCCGCTCCGCCCAGCTTGCCCAGCGCCACCACGCAGAACCGGTCGCGCAGCTCCGCCATCGGCCTCAGCCGCGCCCCCTCCGCCTCCATCGCCACCCACAGCCGGTCCAGCGTCACCGACACTGCCGCCTCGGCCAGTTCCGAAATCTCGCCCACGATCTCCTGCATCGGCATACCCAGGCAGATATCGCGCGTCCCAATGCGCAGCGCCTCGCGCCGCCTCAGCCGCCGCAAGTGATTGCGCCACTCCCCCCGTTCCGCCAGCGCCGCGGACCGCAGGTCCGCCTCCATCTCCCCTCTGCGCCGCACCTGGCGCAGCCGCCCCGCCACGGTCAGCCAGTCCAGGAACTCCGGATTGCGCGCCAGCGTGTCCGAAAGGAACTGGCTGCCCGAAAAGATGTCCATCAGGATTTCGAGCCGCATGGGCTGATTCATGAGACCCTGGAAGTGTTTCCCCGGATTGGCCAAGCTCCGCGCAAAGCGCTCCCAGTTGTTCAGCGCCATGTCCGGGTCCGGCCGCCGGCGCAGGATGTCGCACGCCAGCACAGCCAGCCGCGCGAACTCCTCCCCCCCGCCCTCCAGCCGCGCCAGGCTCCGCAGGTTCACATAAGCCCGCTTCCAGTTCCGAAACCCCGCCTGCGTCAGAATCTTCTGCTTCAGCGAATCCGGCGCCTGGTCCGTCAGCGCCAGGTCCGCCACGTTCCCCCCCTCCGGCCCCGGCGTCGCGCCCCGGCCGAAGTGACGTTCGAGGAACGCCCTCACCGCCGCCGTGCGCGTGTCAAAATCCATGTGCAGCTTCTGGGCCGGCGTCAGACCCTCCTCGCGCTCATAGCCCATGCGCCTCGCTAGATGCGCGTACTCGGCCGAATCGAGCGGCGGCAGGAACAGATCCTTGGCCGATCCGCGCAACATGCGCAATCCGTTGATTAGCCGCCGCAGAAGGTCGTAGGCCTGCGCCAGACTCTCCGCCTCGCCGCGCTCCAGCACCCCCGCGTCGCTCAGCGCGGCCAGCGCCTCGTGGATGCGCGGCGTCCGCAGCGCCGGGAACTCGCGTCCCTTGGCCACCTGCATGATCTGCACCGCATACTCCAGGTCCACCAGCGCGCCCGGGCTGAACTTGGCGTTGGGCCGGCCGGCCGCGGTCTTCTCCTTGATCTGCCTCTCCCGCAGGTCGCGCAGCTCCTCCAGGTCCAGCGCCACGCCGCTGGCGTAGAGCAGCTCATCGCGCAGACGCTCCACGCGCGCGCCCAACTCCGCGTCCCCGCCCACGGCCCGCAGCCGCACCAGCGCCAGCCGCTCATACGACATAGCCTTGCCGCCCGGCCCATAGTAGCGGCAGAACGTCTCCAGACTGCACGCCTTGGGACCAGCCTGGCCAAACGGCCGCAGCCGCAAGTCCACCTGGAAAATGCCTTCCCGCTTGGCCTCGATAAACAGCGCCGTCTCCTGAGCCAGGCGCTCGTAGAACTCCCGGTTCTCGATCCGCTCCGTCCCGTCGGTCTGGCCGTTGTCACTATAGACGAACAGCAGCTCGATGT
>CAYYEE010000282.1:0-6132 GCA_964470775.1 uncultured Planctomycetota bacterium
ACGACCTCTCGCTCGACAAGGCATGGAGCAAGGAACGCTTCCCCATCCCCTCCTACTGCTTCAATGGCCCGCACAACTTCTTCAACGCCATCCAGCGCATGGGCTTTCACATGGAACTCTGGCTGGCCAACGAATATGACCTCTCCTACGAAGCCGAGCGCTGGGCCAAGGCCCACGCGCCCGTGGCGGACGCCGCGTCGGCAGGCCACTTCCAGGAAGGCGCCGAAGTGGACGAACACTTCGCCGCCCCCCGCCTCGCCGACACCATCACCAAAAAGGATGAACCCTGGTTCCAGCACCTCAAGAAGTTCGTGGACCAGGGCATCTCCTTCTTCAAGCAGGACGGCGCCTTCCAGGTCTGCGAACACCCGGACCGCGTTTGGGGCAACGGCATGTTGGACGCCGAGATGCACAACCTCTATCCTCTGCTCTACGTCCGCCAGATGTACGAAGGCTTCGCCGAGTACACCGGCCGGCGGCCCGTCGTCTTCACCCCCTGCGGCTGGACCGGATTCCAGGCGTGGTGCGGCACATGGACCGGCGACACAGGCGGCCGCCTCGTCACCCTGGGCGCCATGCTTAACACCTCCATGGTCGGCCATAGTTGGGCCACCAACGACATGGAAGTCATGCAGAAGGAAGGCATCCACTTCGGCTATCTCCAGCCCTGGAGCCAGATCAACAGCTGGAACTACTTCCGCATGCCCTGGGTCCAGGGCAAAGAGCTCTGCGCCATGCACAAGGACTATGCCCGTCTCCGCGCGCGCCTCATCCCCTACATCTATACATGGGCCTGGCGCGCCACCCAGACCGGCTTTCCGCTCATGGTCCCCCTTGCCCTGGGGTTCCAGGACGACCCCGCTTGCCGTGAGAACCTGAGCCAGTACCTCCTGGGACGCGACCTGCTCGTGTGCATCTACAAACAGGAGGCCTATTTCCCCGCCGGCCGCTGGAAGGACTTCTGGACAGGCGAAGTCGTCGAAGGCCCAACACAGCGCTCCATTTCCTGGCCCGCCAACCGCGGCGGAGGTCTCTACGTCCGCGAAGGCGCCGCCGTCACGTTCGGACCCGTCATGCAGTACCGCGGCGAAGCGCCCATGGACGAAATCGAGGTTTACGCCTTCCCCGGCGCAAAAACCACCCAATCGTCTCTCTACGAGGACGACGGCGTAACCTTCAAACACATGGAAGGCGAAAACGCCGTCACCTCCATCGAAACCAGCCTCAAAGGCAAAGACGCCTGCGTTCGCGTGGGCGAGACGAAGGGCCATTTCGAAGGCCAGTGCGCCGGCCGCCGCTGGTCCTTCACCATCGCGGTCGGCTTCAAGCCCAGCGCCGTCCAAGCCAACGGCAAGGCCCTGCCCAAGACGGCTTGGTCCTATGACGCCGCGCGCGCCGAAATCCACGTCCAAGCCCTGCCCGGCCCGGTGGAGATCGTGGTTCAACCCTAACGGCCCGTTGAAAAAGACACCGCGTCGGCGGGGACATGGCGCCTCAGCCCGCCAACGGCGGGATCGCAACGTGTCCCCAAACAGACGCGACAATATTAGCAGGCTGCTATGCCAGCCCGGCGCCTCGTCTCCTCATGGGAGTCCTCAGGATGCCCCACTCCAACATCATCCTCGTTCTCACCGACGACCAGGGCGTTTGGGCCGCTGGCTGCTACGGCAACCGCGAGATCCGAACCCCCAACATGGACCGCCTTGCCGCCTCGGGCATGCGGTTCAACCACTTCTTCTGCGCCAGTCCCGTGTGCTCGCCCAGCCGCGCCACGCTCCTCACAGGCCGCATCCCCTCCCAGCACGGCGTCCATGACTGGATCCGCGACGCCGACGTCGGCCCCGGCGCGCTGCGATTCATGCAACGCGAAACCACCTACACCGACATCTTGGCCCGCGCCGGCTGGACGTGTTCGCTCTCCGGCAAGTGGCACCTCGGCGACAGCCAGGTCCCCCAGAACGGCTTCACTGACTGGTACGCCCACCAGCGCGGCGGCGGCGACTACCGCGCCTTCCCCATGGTCCGCGACGGCCAGCTCGTCACCGAACACGGCTATGTCACGGACGCCATCACCGACGAAGCCATCCGCCAGCTCGACCGTCACGCCGCGGCCGGCCGGCGCTTCTATTTGAGCGTCCACTACACCGCCCCCCACAGCCCGTGGATCGGCCAGCACCCACAAGACATCGTCGAATCCTACGACGACTGCCCCTTCCAGTCCTGCCCCCAGGAACCACGCCATCCCTGGGCCATCTGGCTCACCGACGAGAATCTCGGCAAGCGCGAAAGCCTCAAAGGCTACTTCGCCGCCGTCACCGCCATGGACAGAGGGCTCGGCCGCATCCTCGACCGCGTCGAAGCGCTCGGACTGCGCGAATCCACGCTGATCATCTTCCTCAGCGACAACGGATTCTCATGTGGCCACCACGGCTTCTGGGGAAAGGGCAACGGTACCAACCCGCGCAACCTCTACGAGAACTCCATCCGCGTTCCAGCCATCTTCAGCCAGCCAGGCGTTATTCCCCAAGGCCGCGTAGAAGACGCCCTGGTCAGCGGCTGCGACTTTATGCCCACGCTGCTCGACATGCAATCGCTGCCCCTCCCCACGGACCGCAACCTGCCCGGCGCCAGCTTCGCTCCGCTTCTCAAGGGCCAGCCAGCGCCCGAGCGAGAGAGCGTGGTCATCTTCGACGAGTACGGCCCGGTCCGCATGATCCGCACCCGCGAATGGAAGTTCGTCTATCGCCACGCCTACGGTCCCCACGAGCTCTTCCATCTCACGGAAGACCCCGGCGAACGCCGCAATCTAGCGGGCGACCCGGCCCACGCCAAGCGCATGGCGGACCTGCGAGGCCAGATGGACGAGTGGTTCGCCCGCTATGTCGAGCCCGACACAGACGGCCTGCGCCAGCCCGGCGGCGACAGCGGGCAGCCCCGGTTTGCCTGGCAGGCCTGACCTCGCTCAAACGCGGCTCTCCCACCCGGCCTGGCCTTGCGCTCCATGCCCAAGCTGTTATAATCCCCCCACCCGCGCCGGGGAACCGTTTGGAGGATGCGCCGGAACTAGAACGTTGGACTCGGACACGGAGCGCCTGCAATGGCCCACTCGCCTCGACGGCACGCCGCACGCCTCTCCCTGGTGTTCTTCTTCTCCGGCTTTGCCAGCCTGCTCTACCAGGTCGCCTGGCAGCGCGCCCTCACCCTCCACTACGGCGTCGCCTCTGTCTCTATCGTTCTCATCGTCTCGATCTACATGCTGGGTCTTGGCGCAGGCTCTCTGCTGGGGGGATGGCTGGCCGAGCGACTCCGGCGCCCCGCCATCGGCTTCCTTGTCGCGCAAGCACTCATCGGCGTTTTCGGGTTCATCAGCGTGCCCCTTCTCGACTTTCTGGGCGCCCGCACGGCCGGAGCGCAGCGCCTGGCCGCCGCCTTCTACACGCTGCTTTTCCTCTGCGCGCCCACGGTGCTCATGGGGGTCACCCTCCCCCTCATCACAAAGGTATACAGCCGCCTCCACGATTTCGCCTCCGCCATCTCCCTTCTCTACTTCGTCAACACCCTCGGCGCCGCCGCCGGCGCGCTGGTCGCCAGCTACGTCGTCATCTCCCTGCTCGGCATGGACGCGGCCGTCTACGTCGCCGCAACTATCAATCTCCTGCTCGCCGCCGCTGTTCTGTCGAGCGCGCGGGGAGCATCCGCCGCTCTCGCCTCGCTTCCCTCCACCGACACGGCCGCCGCGCAAAACAGCCCACGCTCCGCCGTTAACTGGGCGCCATGCCTCTTCGTCTTCGTCACCGGTTTCCTCGCCATCGGATACGAGATCATCTGGTTCCGCGTCATCGGCGTCCTCGTCAAGGACTCGCCCTACGCCTTCTCCTCCGTTCTAGCCGTCTACCTTCTGGGCGTGGCCCTGGGCAGCCTCTTCATGAACCGCTATCTCCGCCAGCAAGAAGTGGATCGCCGCTCCGCCTTCTTCCTCATGCAGGCGCTCATCGCTCTCTATGTCTTCGTTTCCGTCGCCGGCTACTACTACCTCACACGTTACACCCCGCTCGGCGCCCTCACACGCCTCTCCTTCGCCCATCTGGCCCACCCCTCCTTTCCTCCCATCAGCCTCACCGGCAGCGTCTGGGCCTCTCTCTTTATCACCATCGACGTCTTCTTCTGGTCCGCGCTGTTCGTGCTGCCGCCTACGGTCCTCATGGGCGCCACCTTCCCCTTGGTCTCCGCCCTCGCCTTGAAGCGGCAAGACCACGAGGGCTCTACGGTCGGGTGGGTCTCGTTCTGCAACATCATGGGCAACGTCTGCGGAGGACTTGGCGTCGGCTTCGCCTTGCTGCCCTGGCTCGGCAGCGAGCGCGTCCTCGCCCTGTTCGTCTGCGTCGGCGCGTGTTTTGCCCTGGGCGCCGCCATCGTCCGCGGCCGGCCCCAACCCCTGGCGCGCCGCATCGCCTTTGCCCTGGCCCTTTGCCTGGCCACGGTTCTGCTTTTCCCCGCCGCGACCGGACTCTACAAAGCCAACCACACCCCGCCAGGCCCGGATTTCGAAACGCTCATCGAGGAAGGCGCGGACACCGTCGTCGTCACCTACCGAAAAGGCGATCACCTCGCAACGTATATCGGCGGCGCCCCCCACGGCTGGCGGCCCGTCTATCTCTACCACTATGAGACCGCCGAGGCTTTCGCCTACGCGCCCAAGGCGGAAAGGGTCTTTGTTCTCGGCTATGGCAACGGCACGGTGCCCGAGGTCGCGCTCAAATCGCCCGAGGTGGCGAAAGTCGTGGCCGTCGAAATCAGCCACAGCGTGATCCGCAATCTGCGCAAGATCGACTTCTTCGAGCCCCTTCTCAACGACCCGCGCCTCGACCTTGTCGTCGCCGACGGACGCCATCACCTCCTTCACGACAAGACCACCTACGACATCATCCTGATAGACCCCTTGCGCACACGCACCTCCCACAGCAACAATCTCTACTCGCACGAGTTCCTGTCCGTCATCCGCGACCGCCTCAACCCCGGCGGCGTGTTCATGGTCTGGATCGACGAGTACCGCGTCATGCCAAAGACCATCCTTTCGGTCTTCCCCCACGTTCGGCAGTACAAATTCAACACCCCTGGCGGCGGCGGCTTCTGCGTCGCATCCACGCAGCCCCTCCAACGCAGCCAAGACCGTTACCTCCGCCTTGTGGACACCTTCACGCCTCAAGAGCGGCAGGGCATGATTGACTGCGGCGGACACTTCGTGGCCGACAGCGCCCGCATCGAACAGCGCGGACGCGGCCTGCCCATCAACCGCGACTGGAAACCGGTCTGCGAGTTCTACCTGGGCCTCAGGATCCGTGAAGCGCTCCACGGCGTGTCCACGGCTGAAGCCGCCCCTTGACCCCCCCCAAGCGCCCCGCGCCGACTCTACTCACGCGTGTACCTGTTAATCAGGTCCACGTTTTCCGGCGGAGTCTCATATGGCAGAGCCCCCGTCCCCAGAAGAACGTCCGGATTTCCCTTCGCCAGCCGGATGACCTCGTCCACCGCCGCGATGATTTCACCCTGCGTCCCGCGAACCAGCAGGTCCGGCGCAAGGTTCACGCGCGTCTTCACGCCGGGATGGCTCTTCATCGCCGCCAGAAAGGCGTCTCGGTCCGTCTCCGCGGGGCAGATCAGGAACCCGGCGCCCGTGGCCACCATGTCCGGCACGATCGGCGCCGTGTCGCCGCCGATGATGCAAGCCGCAGGCTGCGACGTGACGCGCCGCACCTCATCCATCAAACGCCGCAGCGGAGCCGCCTCCACGCGGCGGAACAGCGCCGGCGAAAGCAGCGGCGGCGCCGCCCCAGACTCAAAAAACGCCACGCCAAGCCCAGCCCGCGCCACGGCCCTCGCCAGCCCCGCCTGCGCATCCACCAGATGTTCCAGCGCCGCCCTCAACTCGTCCGGCGACTCCAGCGCGGCCATCGTCACCGTCTCAACACCCAACAGATCCAGCGCCACCGAAAAAGGACCGCTGACCGGGAAACGCACGTCCGCCTCTGGGAAACGCGCCTTGAGGCGGCGCGCGACCTCCAGCAAGGCAGGAATGCGGCCGGCCCGCGCGGGGTCGAATGGCGCCAAGCCTAACACTTCATCCAACCCACC
>CAYYEE010000283.1:0-6117 GCA_964470775.1 uncultured Planctomycetota bacterium
GAGAAGATGCTGTTGAAGCCGGACGAGGCGTTTGAGCCCGGGCTGCGCAAGGACGTGACGGTGCGGGTGGAGGGGCTGAAGGACGGCGCCTATGACGTGGAGTTCTGGCACACGATTCGCGGGGAGGTGATCGGCCGGGCGCAGGCGGAGTCGAAAGAGGGCAAGCTGTTCGCAGCGGCGCCGCCGTTCATGCTGCACGTGGCGGCCAAGGTAAAGCCGGCCAAGACGGCGGGGAAGCAGGGGCTGGGCGACGCGGCCAACCCGCGTTAGACGCGCAAAGCGGCTCTGGCTATAATGACTGCGACCTTTCGCCGGCGGCGGACGCGTTGGGCGTGGCCGCGGCCCAAAGGAGGAGCGGCGCATGGAATACGAAGCTGTCATCGGCATGGAGATCCACGCCGAGCTGGATACGCAGACCAAGCTCTTCTGCGGGTGCAGCACGCGCTTCGGGGCTGAGCCGAACACGCAGACCTGCCCTGTGTGCCTGGGGCTGCCGGGCTCGCTGCCGGTGTTGAACCGCAAGGCCTTTGAATACGCGGTGAAGACCGCCTTGGCGCTGAAGTGCAAGATCGCGCGGGACTTGGACTTTGACCGCAAGAACTATTACTACCCGGACCTGCCCAAGAACTTCCAAATCTCCCAGCTCTACCGGAACATCGGGACCGAGGGGGAGGTGGAGATCGCCTCCGGCGGGGGATGGAAGCGGGTGGGCATATGGAACGTGCACTTGGAGGAGGACGCGGGCAAGCTGGTGCACTCGGAGACGCCGGGAACGGACTACACGCTGGTGGACCTGAACCGCGCGGGCCGGCCGCTGCTGGAGATCGTGAGCGCGCCGGACATGCGGACGGTGGAGGACGTTGAGGCTTACATGAAAACGGTGCGCAACACGCTGCTGTACCTGGGCGTGTCGAACTGCAAGATCGAGCAGGGGTCCATCCGCTTCGAGGCCGGGGTGTCGGTCAAACCCAAGGATTCGGAGAAGCTGGGACCGCGCGTCGAGATCAAGAACCTCGGCTCCATCACGGCGGTGACGCGGGCCGTGGAGTATGAGATCGCGCGCCAGACCGAGGTGTTGCGCCAGGGGGGGCGGAACGCTCAGGAAACGCGGCTGTGGAACGACAACGCCAAGCGCACGGAGGTCATGCGCGCCAAGGAGCATGCGCACGACTACCGCTACTTCCCAGAGCCGGACTTGCCCGCGTGCTCGATCTCGGAGGAGGAGTTGAAAGCGTTTTCGGAGCAGATTCCAGAGCTGCCCGCGGCTCGCCGCCGGCGGTTTGTCGAGGCGCTGGGTCTGCCGGAGTATGACGCTGGGGTGTTGACGGACGACCGCGGCGTGGCGGATTACTACGAGAACGTGGCGCGGCTGTGCGGGTCGGCCAAGAGCGCAGCCAACTGGGTGGCCAATAGCGCGCTGGCGGTGCTCAACGAGCGGCGCATCGAGATCGGCGAGTTCCCCGTGCCCGCGGAGCGGCTGGCGGAGCTGGTTTCGCTGGTGGACAAGGGGACGATCAGCGTGGCCGCGGGGCGCGAGGTTTTTGCGGAGATGCTGGCCAGCGGCAAGCCGGCGGGCCAGATTGTGCAGGATAGGGGCCTTTCGCAGATCAGCGACGCCGGCGCGCTGGAGGGGATTGTGCGCAAGATCGTGGCCGCGAACCCTTCGAGCGTGGCGGATTGGAAGGCTGGCAAGGCCAAGGCGCTGAACGCGCTGATCGGGCCGGTGATGCGCGAAACGCGGGGCAAGGCCAACCCGGCCGTGGCGCGCGAGCTGTTGGAGAAGATCATGTCCGAGTCGTGAGCGATCACGACTTGGGATGGCTGGCATTGCGGGCGACAGACGCGCGGATGGCTGCGCGGCTGGCGAGTTCGGCGGAGCTGCCGAAGCGACAGGCAGTTCCTTTGGAGGAGACGCCGCATGGAGGGCAAGCCGCAGGATTTCATGACCGTGGGCCTGATCCACTTCATGGCCTATCCTGAGACGTCCAAAGGCGACGGCCCTGTGCTGGAGACGCTGGAGCGCGTGTGCGCGGACGGCTACTTCGGCGCCGTGGAAGTGACGACCGTGAAGGACCCGGCCACGCGGCGCCGGGCCGCGGCCATGGCTAAGGCGGCGGGCAAGCGCGTGGCGTTCGGCGCGCAGCCTATGCTGCTGGGCGGCAAGCTGGACCTCAACGCGGCCGATCCGGCGGCGCGGCGGCGCGCTGTGGACATGGTTCGCGCGGCTGTGGACGAGGTCATGGAGTGGGGCGCGGTGGGCGTGGCGGTTCTGAGCGGGCCGGACCCGGGGCCGGAGAAGCGCGCCGAGGCCACGGCGTACCTGACAGGCTCGCTGAAGACGCTGTGCGAGTACTCGCGCCAGCGCGGCGGGCCGCCGATTCTGCTGGAAGTCTTTGACCGCGCGAGCTATGGCAAGAACGCGCTGATCGGGCCGCACGCGGAAGCGGCGGCCGTGGCGCGGCACGTGGCGGCCTATTTCCCCGGTTTCGGGCTCATGGTGGACCTGAGCCATCTGCCGCTGCTGGACGAGACGGCCGAGGACGCGTTGCGGGTGTCGGCGCAAGTGCTTCGCCACGCGCATCTGGGCAACTGTGTCAAGCGCTTCCCCCAGCACCCGGCCTATGGCGACAATCACCCGATGTTCGGCATCGCCGAGGGCGAGAACGGGATTCCGGAGTTGACGCGTTTCCTGAAGGCGCTGCTCGATGCCGGGTTTATCGGCAAGGGCAAGCGGAATATCGTGAGTTTCGAGGTCAAGCCCTTTGGCGGGCAGTCGAGCGACGAGGTGATCCGCAACGCCAAGACGTCGTTGGACGCCGCCTGGGCGGCGCTGTAGATTGGGAGAACGCGTCGCGGCCGGCCAGCGCCTTTTGGGGTGGCTGCGCCGCCGGTGGCCTTGAGGAAACGGTCGCGCAAGCGGTCGTTTCTTTGGAGAGAACTTTGGACCGGGGGTCTGCGTCTAAGATTGCGCCGGAGATAAGGCACGTGACAGCCGCGCCGGATGAAGATGATCTCTGGGTGAGGGAGTGTCGTGACGGCGAGGTGGCCGCTTTTGACCGTCTGACCCTGAAGTACCAGGACCGGGTCTACACGCTGGCTTACCGGCTGACAGGCAACCCGGAGGACGCTCTGGATGTGGCCCAGGAGGCCTTCTTGAAGGCGTTCAGGAGCTTGTCTGGGTTCCACGGCGCAAGCCGTTTTTACACATGGATTTATCGAATCGTCGTGAACACGGCGATAAGCTGGCGGCGTTCTGGCGCGTCAAGGCCGCGGCCGTTGTCGCTTGGCGACGGGGACGAAGGCGCCGCGGCGGTGGAATCGGCGGAGCCGGATCCGGTGGAGTCCGCGCAGAACGCAGAGGAGACGCGGCTGGTGGAGGAGGCGATCGCAGGGCTGGACGCGGAGCATCGGGCCATCCTTGTGCTGCGCGATGTCGAGGGTAAGAACTATGATGAGATCGCCTGCATTCTGGATTGCCCAAGGGGGACAGTGAAGTCGCGTCTGCACCGGGCGCGGCGTCTGCTGCGGGATGCGCTGGCGCCACGCTTGCTGGCGGATGAGGACGGCGGCAAGGCGCGGGCGGAGCGAAGGAGCGCGGATTGATGCGGCGCTGTGAGAGTCAGGAACAGCTTTCCGCTTACCTGGATCAGGAGCTGGAAAAGGAGGAGCGGAAGGCCGTGGAGAAGCACTTGGCCGGCTGCGAGGCCTGCCAGCGCGAGTTGCGCGAGATGAAGCGGGTGTCGGCCTTGGTTTCGGGGCTGCCGCGGCTGGCCGCGCCGACGGTTTTGTCGCAGCGCGTGGCGGAGGCTGTCCGCCAGCCGGCGCCGGCGGAGGAGCGCGTGTTCTGGCTGCGGCGTCTGTGGCCGGTCGCGGCGGCGGCGCTGATCGGGGTGGTGTTGTATGTCGCCTCCCCCGAGGAGAACGCTCCCGCTCCTGCTCCTGCTTTGAGCGAGGCGCCCGAACCAGCGGCGCCGCCCAAGGAGACCTGGCTGGCGGCGGCGCCTGAGCCGGCCCCGCGGGAGGCCCTGGCCGAGTCGCAACTTCCCGCGCCCAAGGAAGAAGAGGAGGAGGATGTCGCGCCGCCGCCTGGCCGGGCGCGCACCGCGGCGCCGCTGGCGGTGATGGCGCCTCGCGAAGTGGAAAGCGCCAAGCCTGCGGCCGCCGGTGGCGCCGGAGGCGGGGCCGCGGCGGCGCTGACCGGCGAGGCGGCCGCAAGGCCGGCGGCCCTGACGGCCGCGCCTGTGGGGCTGGGCGAAAGGAAGACCGTTACGGCCGCAACCGGCCAGATGACCGCGCCAGTTCAGAAGTGGATAGCGCGCCGCGTCTATCGCGTGGCTGTGGACGACATGGCGGACGGCCGCGATAAGATGGCGGCGCTTATCCAGACGTGGGAAGGCGTCGCGTCCGAGGTAAAGGCTTCCGGCCGGGATACTCTCATTGTGCGTTGCGCGCCGGGCCAGCACGAGACGCTCGCGCGGAAACTGCGGGAGAACGGGTACGAGCTGGCGCCGCCGGCGCTCCGCGCGACCGGCCTGGCGGGGCGCGCCGCGACAGCTACCCTCTCCGTGCGGCGGGGAGCGGCCGGCGCCGCTCAGGCGGATGCCGCGGCCAAGCAGGACACAGAATTGACCAGGGGCGCGGAAAGGGCGCTCAAGTCCCAGACCCAAGACGAGGCCAAGGCGGCGTCGAAGCTGGCCAACGCGGCCGCCGCGCTCGAGGCAAAGCAGAGAGTCAAGGCTCCCGCGGCGGCTGACGCGACCGGGAGCTTGGACGCGGCGCAGGAGGCCGTGGAGGTCGTGTTGGTTCTGTATCAGCGGGAAGCGCCGGCCGAGAAGTAGAGCCCCGCTTGTGTCGGACGCGCTCCATCCGTCCGACAGGGCGCCGGCACGCCCTGACAGCCCGTTGAGAATGTCGCGTCTGTTCGTGGGATATGTTGCGATCCCGCCGCGGCGGTCTTGCGCAGCATGTCCCCGCCGACGCGGTGTCTCTTTCAACGGGCCGCTAGGGTTCCAAGTCGAGCGTGGCGCCGGCAATGGCCGCGGTCACGACGCAGCGCGCGCTGAGGCTGTACTTGCCTGGGGCAAGGCCAAGGGGCAAGGCGATGTCGAACACCGCTTCCCCTTTTTCCGCGGCGACGAATTGGCCGAGGCCAGGGACGTCTTGCCCGTCCGGGCTGACGGTCCGGAAGTGGAACAGGTGCGTCTCGGCCGGAGCGGAACCGGTGAGGCGCGCGCGCGCGCGAACGGTTGCGCCGGGTCTGGCCTTGGCGGGCTCCACGGACAGAGACATGCCTGTGACAGCGTAGGGGTAGACGGCGATGAAGTGGGGCTGGCCTGGCAAAAGGATGACGCCGACGCCGTTGTCGAAGCCGGCGTAGCGGTGGATCAGGGGCTCGTAGATGCCGCCTTTGCTGGGGAAGAAGACGCGGAATGGCTTGGTCTGGATGGGCGAGACCATGCCGAGGTAGAGCGTCTTGCCCAGGGTGTAGCGGGCAAAGAGGATGTGCGACGTGTCGCTGTTGTCCAGGGCGCGGACCTCAAGGCCTTTTGTCCCGGCTTGCCATTTGGCGCTGGCGAGGAGCTGGCCGAATCCGCTGGCGAGCAGACGCTTCTGGCCGGCGGTGATGGCTGAGTCGGACGCGGCCGGCGCCCAGGCCTTGGGCTGCGCGGGCGCGGCAAGGAAGGCCTTCCAGAAGGCCAGAGATTCCAGTTGCTCCTCGGTGGGAGGAGCCGGCTGCGGCGCGGGCGCGGGTTTGGCTTCGGGCTCTCCGGCGAAAAGGGCGCCGCAGACGCCGGCGAGCAGCAGGGCGCAGGCCAGCGGGAGGCGGTGGCTCGATGCGGGCAGGGGGGGCTCCTTTCACAAGCGTATTGGCCGCGTCAGCGGCTGCGCGGCCGGCGTGTTTGACCGGACGGCCGAACGGCCGTCAGTTCCTTGGGCCGAGGCTCAGGCGCTGGGGCCTTCGGCGGCCCAGGCCATGCCGCGGCCGATGAGTTCGATGACTTCGGGTTGCGATGCGTGCTGGGCGTTGTGGCCAAGGGAGCAGTAGAAGACGCGGCCCTTGCCCCAGGTTTTGACCCACGCCACGGGCATGACGACGCGGCCAAAGCAGGTGACGGC
>CAYYEE010000284.1:0-6107 GCA_964470775.1 uncultured Planctomycetota bacterium
CAATTTACCATTGGCCAAGTCAAGCTTGTAGAGCATCACCTTATCCATGCCGAGATAGCGAGGCGTCAACGCCGCCAGGTCCGTGGGGAACTCGCCGCGATGGTCCGCGGCATAGGCGGCCGCAGCCACGCCAATCTGTTTGAGGTTGTTCACGCTTATGGCGAGCTTGGCCTCCTGCCGCGCCCGATCGAGGGCGGGGCGCAACGCGGCGGCCAGCGGAAGCCAGACTCTGTCGAGTCCGGGGCGGATGTCGAGCCGGGCCACGAGGGCGCCGTTTTCGGCGCGCGCGGCCAGGGCCGCGCTCTTGAGCTGGCTGAGCGCGGCCGTGGCCACGGGGTGGACCTTGCCCGCGAACCAATCGGCAAAGGCCATGTCGCGCAAGGACGCATAGACGAGCAGGCCGGCGCTGGCGTCTTCGGCCATGAGCGCGGCCGCGTCGGCGAAATTGAGACCGCCAAGGGTCTGGCCGAGGCCGGATTCGCGCTCGCTGGCTTCGAGGCGGCCGTCGCTGGCGCGCATGAAGATGTCGCGGCCGCCAAGGCGGGTTTGGATGATGCCGTTTGTCTCGCGCCAGGGGAGCTTGTCGCGCTTGGCCCAGACCTCCAGCGCTTTGAGGAGGCGGGCGCCGTTGTCCTTGAGGCCGGCGGAGACGAGGACGCTGGTCTGGCCGGCGCGGTCGGGGCCGATGCTGAGGCGCCAGTCGCCGGTCAGGCTGGCGGACAGGTCGGCGATGATGTCCACGCCCCCCACTTTGTTGAACTCGGCGAGCTCCTGGCGGAACTCGTCGCGGAAGCGGGGGTCCACGGAGGCCATGACGTGTTCGAGGGCGGCGGCGTAGACGTTGATGTCGGGCGCGCGGCCGGCCGCCACCGCGTGGGCGGCGGCGGGCGCCTGGCCGGGCGCGAGCGCGGGGCCGCCCGCGCCGGCGAAGACGGGGAGGAGCGGGTTGGCCTGGGGCATGTCCACGATCAGTTGCAGGCGCTCCCAGTCGCGCGTCCACGAGAGCGCGAGGGCCGCGGGCCAGGGGTCGCGGCCCAAAATCGCCTCCAGGACCTTCCGCTGCGGCTTGCCTTTGCGGAGTTCGCGGGGCAGGTCGGGCTCGATCCCTTCCCCGAGGATGACCGCGATTCCGTTTTGCGCGGCCAGCCGGGTCTTGTGGCGTTCGTAGAAGCGGGAGAAGGCGTTGGGCTGGGGCTTGGCGGCCAGTAGTGACTTCAGCGCCGGCGCGTCGCTGGCCGCGAGCAGAACCCCGTCGCGCAAGGCGCAGAAGCCCTGGAAGCCGAACACGGTGAGGGTGAAGGCGCCGGGGCCGGCCTGGGGCGCGGCGTTCAAGGGGGCGAAGTGGTTGTCCAGAAAGTCGCGGAAGCTCTTTTCATCGGCCTTGATGGCGAGCATGGCCATGACCCAGCCGTCGCCATGGACCGCGACGAACGGGCCGGCGACGTGGCCCATGGTCTCCTGGGCGGCCGCCAGCAGCGCCAAGGCTTTGGGCGGGACGTCGGGCAAGAGGCCGGATTTGGCGATGCTGAGAGCGCGCGCGACGACGGGGCGGATGTCCTGGGTGGCGAAGACGGCGATGGCTTCGGCCGGGGTCATCTCCAGCAGCGACTGGACGTCCGCGGCGAGGGCGCCGGCGGCCAGAGCAAGAGTCAGAGTCAGAAGAAGGGTTTGCCGCCTCATGGGTCTGATTTCCTTGCGCGAAGACTGCATGGGCGCCTCCGCCGTTGGACGCCCTGAAACGGGAATAATCCCGCTTCGGGGGGCGTGTGTCAATCGCCAGGGGGCGCTGGAGGCGGGGGACGAGAGGGATGGGACGCATGGGACCTATGGAGCGTATGAGTGGCGGCGGCTTGCGCAAACTTGTTTCCCGGCAGTGGCTGAATTACATTAGTGGTTCCATCTCTCTCTTTCGGAGTCGCTCGATGAACTTCCAGAAGCTGTTTCTGTCGCTGATGAACTACTGGGCCGACTATGGCTGCGTGATTGACCAGCCCTATGACATTGAGAAGGGCGCGGGGACATTTAACCACGGGACGTTTCTGCGCTGCCTGGGGCCGGAGCCGTGGAAGGCCGCGTATGTGGAGCCGTCGCGCAGGCCCACGGACGGGCGTTACGGGGACAACCCGTTCCGCACGGAGAAGCACTACCAGTTTCAGGTGATCGTGAAGCCGGCGCCGGCGGACCCGCAGGGGATCTATCTGGACAGCCTGCGCGCGGTGGGGATTGACGTGACGGGGCACGACTTGCGGTTTATCGAGGACGACTGGGAAAGCCCGACGCTGGGGGCGACAGGGCTGGGGTGGCAGGTGTGGCTGGATGGGCTGGAGGTGACGCAGTTCACGTATTTCCAGCAGATGGCGGGGTTCACGCTGGACCCGGTGTGTCTGGAGTTGACGTATGGATTGGAGCGGGTGTGCCAATTCATCCAGGGCAAGGATAGCATCTACGATCTCGAATGGGCGCCGGGCGTGAGCTATGGGGACGTGCGGCGGCGGTTCGAGTATGAGTTCAGCAAGTACGACTTTGAGTTGGCGGACGTGCCGATGCTGCGGACGCAGTTCGAGATGGCGGAGAAGGAGTGCCGGCGGCTGGCGGACGAAGGGCTGGTGTTGCCGGCCTACGACCATCTGCTGCGGACGTCGCACTCGTTCAACGTGCTGGACGCGCGGCGGGCGATCAGCGTGTCGGAGCGGACGGCGACGATCGGCCGCATCCGGGGGCTGGCGCGCAAGGTGGCGGGCGCGTGGCTGCAACAGCGGGAGGAGATGGGGTTTCCGCTGTTGAAGAAGCAGGCGCAGGGGGCGGGGTGAAAGGCGGCAACGGCGGAACCACTTATCTTCGCTGATGGGAACGGCGACGGCGAACGGGTTTGGACCGTGAAAACCGTGAAGGGGCATGAAGGAAGCCGAAGGCAATGGAAGACCGCATCTCGCTCAACCCCAACGTCTGCCACGGCAAGCCGGTCATCCGGGGGACGCGAGTGCTCGTGGCAAGCGTCGTGGGCGCGCTGGCTGGGGGCGATTCCGTTGACGACGTCCTCCAGGACTACCCCAACATCACGGGCGAGGATGCCCGCGCGGCTCTGTTCTTCGGATGTCACGGGAGCACGCCAAAGGCGGGGTCATAGCGTTTCCGGGATGGAAACGGATCGCCAACCATGGAAACGAAGTACGAGATGAGCGTCTCGGCGACAAACACCCTCAGCGCAGGCGGCAAAGACAGCGCGTCCGCCACCACCTTTTCCGCCGTCACACCCATGCCTGGCCTCCTTTCGGCTTCCATAATGGCGCCGCAAATGGTCTGGGGGCTGTGAGGGGGCATTGCCCGAAACGCGCGCGCTTGCGCCGCCCAACCGGCGCGGCCATCGGACGCAGGCGGCGCGGGGCGCCGGTCAGTGGCTGGCCTGGCGCTCCGAGACGCGCCTGGCGTGAAGGTCCACGACCTTGTGTCCGGATGCCTTCTCCGCGGCGCGGAGATGCTCCACAAGCCGCTTCACGTCGTGGTTATGCCTGGCCGAGATTGCGTCTTTGGCCTTCCAGACGTCCTGGATGATCTCATCTTTCATCGCCGCTTCCCATCAATTCCAGAGGAGTGCATATCTCGGGGCAGGTATGACCCATGACCGCGCACACGCTTCGCATCACCGGCTTCATCTCGGCGTTGTCAATGTGCCGGCAATTCCAGGTCAACAGATAGTCAACGCCATGATAAGCGGCGACAGCGACATGCAGGGCATCATCCGTGGCCTTGTCGGGCAATGCGCCTTCTCTGAGCAAGGCCGTGGCCAGTTCTGTAACGGGATCCGGCATGGGCAATAACGGTATGCCCGCCAAGCTGTCAAGGCGGCGTCCAGCGGCTTCCGGATGGCCTTGGGCCGCCTCGTCGAGAACGAGTTGCGACGTGAACAGCTCAAAGCGAGGGCGCTGAACCTGCCACCAGTGGAACGTTGCGTTCTGCCACGCCGCCGCGAGAAGATCCCTGGCGGGCAAAGCGGTAAGGTAGCTGACCACCGACGTTTCTATGTAAACCGTCTTCATACAGGTATTCTACCCCCTTCCCTGCGTGTAAGGCCAGACGGCGCCGCCCCTCCCCATCCTGAGCCCATTGTCCTTCGCAGATGGCGCTAATGGGAACGGAGACGGCGAACGGGTTTAGACCGTGAAGACCGTGAAGGGGCATGAAGGAAGGCGAAGGCAATGGAAAACCGCATCTCGCTCAACTACTCCCTTTGCTTCCAGTAGCCGGGATCGCGGTGAAGACGCATTACCGCGATGATGACGATATCTTCGGATCGTTCCCGAAAGAGGCCCCCGAAAGGAAACGTCTTGGCAAGCCAGCGACGGAGCGCCTGCCAAGGCCCGGCTGCTGCGCTTCATGGTATGCCGCAGCCTCGACCATCTCCGCTTCGGCCTCGGGATGAAACCTCGCCGTCTTCATGACAGCGCGGCGTGGGCATTGGAGAAGACCGTGTCCGCGTCGCGAAGCGCGACCGCCCCGCGGTCAACTTTCTCACAACGGCGGCGGACTTCGTTGCGCCACTGCTCGGACAGGGCCGCTCAACTCCTTGCGGGTGATGACGCCTTTGGCGATGAGGCGGCGCATGAGCGCGGCGACGCAGAGGCGGAGTCCGTCGTTTTCGGCGCGGAGTTGGGCGAGGCTGGCGCCGCCGCTGGATTGGCGGCCGCGGCGCAACTCGGCTCTGAGATTCTCGATCTGCCTTTGCTGATCATGGGTGTCGAGTCGCTGCCCCAAGTCGCCCAACAGGAGTAGTCGCGCCCAACCCATTGAACTCCCCCCTTCCTTCTCAGCCCATCGGCCGGCGCCCCGTCCCGCGACGACGGATGCGCGGCGGCAAGCCATTGCCCGCCTTTCACGCCAGGGTGGCGAGGGCTACGACGCGCTCCTCGATGGAGGCGACGAGGTCCTGGATGGCGTCTACTTCCTTTTCCTCAAAGCAGGGCTGGCCGCACTGCTCACAGACCCACGCTGGCACGGCGTCGAGCATGAGGTGGCAGCCTTTTCGGTCTGCGTGGAACGGGATGGCGGCTTTCTTCATCAAGCCTTGGCCATGGACGCATTTCATCTCTTTGCCCTCTTTCTGAACCCGTCCCGACCCTCCTTGCCGAGGCCGTGCGAACCAGACCCAGCATGTCGCTAACCCGATCCGCATCGCTATAATACAGGCTTGAGTCCACATACTCAATCTCGCCGGACATCACCCTTGGAGCAGACGCGCACAACACCCGCCGCGCGCCGGAAGGTGTTCTGCGTCTTGGTCTGACACATGCCCCTGCCCATCGAATCCGCGCTGGACCCGTTGCACCGCGCTCTGCGCGAGAGGGGGGCGGCTGTGCTGGTGGCGCCGCCGGGCGCGGGGAAGACGACGCGCGTGCCCCTGGCGCTGCTCGACGAGCCTTGGCTGGGGGGCAAGAGCATCGTGATGCTGGAGCCGCGGCGGCTGGCGGCGCGGGCGGCGGCGGGGTTTATGGCGCGGGGGCTGGGGGAGGAGCCGGGGGGTGTGGTGGGGTATCGGGTGCGGCTGGACAGCCGGGTGGGGCCCGGGACGCGCGTGGAGGTGGTGACGGAGGGCATTTTGACGCGGCGGTTGCAGGGGGATCCGGGGCTGGACGGGGTGGGGCTGGTGATCTTTGATGAGTTCCACGAGCGCAGCATTCATGCGGACCTGGCGCTGGCTTTGTGTCTGGACGCGCGGGCGGCGCTGCGGCCGGACCTGCGGGTGGTGGTGATGTCGGCGACGATGGAGGCGGAGCCGGTGGCGCGGTTGCTGGGGGACGCGGCGGTGGTGAGGGCTGAGGGGCGATGCTTCCCGGTGGAGACGCGGTATCTGGGCCGCGACGGCGGTCGGGACCGCGTGCCGGCGGTTGTGGAAGCGGCGCGCCGGGCGCTGGCGGAGGAGAGGGGGAGCGTGCTTGTCTTCCTGCCGGGGGCTGGGGAGATTCGGCGGGCGGAGGCGATGCTGCGCGGGGTAGGGCCGAACGTGGCGGTGGCGCCGCTGTATGGCGACCTGGCGCGCGAGGCGCAGGACCAGGCGATTCAGCCGGCGCCGCCGGGCTGGCGCAAGGTTGTGCTGGCGACGTCTATCGCGG
>CAYYEE010000285.1:0-6083 GCA_964470775.1 uncultured Planctomycetota bacterium
TTGCGGGCTGCGCCTCGGCTTTCTCGCGGTTCTTGTGCTCACAGGAGACGGCTTATGGCCAGGACGACTCGGTTGAGGGGAGGCGAGCGTTGGGCGGCGGTCGCGCTGTGTGTGGCGTTTGTGGGGGCGGCGGCCGCGGCGGATCTCTACTGGTCGAACACGAGCGGGGGAGTCTATAACACGGGCGCCAACTGGGCGGGAGGCGTGGCGCCGGGGGCGACGGACACGGCGAACTTCAACCTTGGCAGCGCGTCGTTTCTCAGCATCGCGCTCGGCGAGGCCTGCGCCAGCCAGGCGTTTCGGGTGCACACGGATCGAGTCTCGTTTGATTTGGGCGGGCTGGCCTATGCCACGAGCGGGGACTTTCAGGTGGGGGTGGCAGCCGGGACGTCGGGGGTTCTGGCGCTGTCCAACGGCACAGTGACTGTGGGAGGAAACAGCTACGTCGCCTATCCGGCCACGGGCTCCACGGGCAGCATGACGGCGGACGGGGTGGTGTGGGACACGACACTGGACACGATGGTGGGCGGGCGGGGGACGGGGGCGCTGGAGGTGGTCAACGGGTCGGACCTGACAATGCGGAACTTCTACATCGCCTATGCGGGCTTTTCGCCGGGCACGGTGACCATTGACGGATCGGGCACGTCGGTGGCTGCCAGCACGCGAGTGCACTGCGGCTACTCCACCGCGGGCGAGTTGAACATCACCGGCGGGGCTACGGTGAGCAGCGGGGAACGGACGTTCTTTGGGACGAACCCCGGGTCGCACGGCGCGGTGACTGTGGACGGCGCGGGCTCGACGCTGGTTTCCGCCTACGAGATCTTCTGCGGCGAGGGGGGAAGCGCGACGGTGAGCATTACCGACGGCGGGGCCATTTTCTCGACGGGTCTGCGAACCGCGTCGAGCGATAGCTCGGTGGTGTCGATTGACATCGCCGGGGCCGGGTCGCGCTGGGTCATGAGCGGGTCGGCATTCTACTGCCGGCGGGGGCAGTCGTCGCTGACAGTGAGCGATGGCGGGCTGTTCCAGACCAACACGGCTGGCACGGTGTTCTACATGGCGGACCAGAGCGTGGCGGCCAACGGGTCCATCACCGTAACGGGCGAGGGGTCGCAGTGGCTTGGGCTGAACACCTACATAGGCGGCAGCTCCAGCGCCGCCATGGGGACGGCGAGAGTGAACGCCAACAGCAGCGGGCTTGTGAGCATGGCGAACGTTTTCAAGATCTGGGGGCCGGGGACGCTGAGCCTGGGGGGCGGCTTGGTGGAGATGCCACCGGCCAAGAAGGTGGAGAACCTGGGGCTGTTGACCGGGAACGGGGTCATCCGGCGCTCGGGCGCGAGCGGGACCATGACCGTGGAGAACAAGAACAACTGCACGCCGGGCGGGTCGAACGCCACGGGCGTGATCCTGATTCAGAACGGGCTTTTCACGCAGACGAGCACGGGGAAGTTGACGATTGAGCTGAACAGCGTGTCGGCCTATGACCAGGTGATTGCGCCCGACGCGGCGGTGACGGTGGACGGGAACGTGGAAGCGAAGGTGCTGGCCACGCACGACCTGCACGCGGGCGACACGTTTGACGTGGTGATCGGGAACACGGTGACGCTGGGCGGGTCGTTCACTTTCACGAACATCGTGCACCCGCGCTGGACCGCGACGTATGCGGTTGTGACGATCGCGTCAGGCGAATACGCGGGCAAGCAGGCGCTGCGGCTGACGCTGACGAAGCTGCCGCCCGTAGTGGAGAACCTGGGGCCTGTGTATATGAGCGCGGGGATCAGCCAGGTCTCCATGTGGCGGGACAAGTACGACGCGATGCACCTGATGGTGATCTACCGCCGGGCGAACCAGGCGAACACGCCTCAGTTCATCCACGTCGAGATGGCCACGGGCACGGCCTACCTGCTGACCGCGCCCATCGGTGGGCGGTTGTGGAAGCCGGCGTACGATCCGGCCACGCACGCGATCTGCATGGGGTCGAGCGACCCGGGCAGCTACATGAAGTACGACTTGGCGACGCATACGACGGCGGTGGTGCGGACGCCGCTGGCGGACAAGGGCGTGCAGACGCAGTGCAACGCGGACGACGGGACGATCTACATCGGGGAGTGCGTGAAGGGGTATCTGGAGCGATATGATCCTTCCACGGGCACGTGGTACAACTACGGGATCATTGACGACCCGGGCCCGCCGTATTACCGGTATGTCTACACGTTGGGGGCGGACACGCGGTACGCGTATTGCGGCATGGGGCAGGACCCGTGGTACCTTGTGATCCTCGACACACAGACCGCAACGCAGACCGTGTACTGGGAGAACGACAACTGCACGGGCGCCACGGTAGTGCACGGGAATGACGGGTATTGGTATGTGATCAAGACCATCAGCGGCCAGCCGACGGCGTGTTACCGTTTTGAGAACGGGGCGCCGGTGTATGTGGGGTCGAGTGTTCCAGGCGGGTATGTCCCTTGGTACATGATCGGCGCGGTGTGCAATGATCAGGCCTACTTCGCGTCGGTGTACAACTATGAGGTGAACCTGGACGACGCGATTCCGGACAGCGGCAACAACGCCACGGCGACAATCCGCTATCGCCAGGTGGGGGCGCAGACGTGGTCGCAGGTGTCTGTGTCGAACATGATTGTGGACGCGCAGTTGGTGAAGCGGATGGTCACGCGGGCGGACGGCAGCCTGGTGGGCGTGATCAATGCGTACCAGCCCGCGTTCATGTACAATACGGCGCAACTCCTGACGACGGTGCTGGGCAACATGACGCAGGCGAGCATGTACGACATCCTGCTCTATGATCACCGTTATTACTTCAGCGGGTATCCGTCCACGTTCGCGGAGTACGACAGCTCGCAATCGTGGACGCTGACGCCTTCGACGCCCGACTGGACGCAGACGTCGGTGAACCCGCACAACATTTCGGTGACGGGCGCGAAGTACAATTACTTTCTGACAACCGGTCCGGGGGGGCGGGTGTACATTGGGGCGCACCGCGAGCGCGACGCCACGGGCGGCGCGGTGGGCTGGTACAACCCGGCGAACGGGACAAAGAATAAGCTGCAAGACCCGTTTGTGAACAATGACGCGGCGGACCTGATCGCGACCAACGGGGGGACGCGGCTTTGTTTCAGCACGAACTCGCTGAACGGAGGCAATGGCCTTCTTTACGTCTTGCAGTACAACGAGGGCAGCCAGAATGTCGAGGTCCTGAACAGCTACGCGCCACTGCCGGGCGTGACTTCGTCGGGCAAGGTGGTGGAGGTGGCGCCGGGGGTGGTGTTCGGGGTGCAGGGCGCGCAGGCCTACCGGTTCAACCTGAACACGGGCGTGCGGGACTATCTGGTGAATCTGCCCGGCACCCACTCGTTCGGGCAGAACGTGGCGTCGTATGACCGGCGGCTGCTGCTGGGACCGGACGGCAAGGTGTGGCTGTTTGTGGAGGATTCCGGCGCGCAGACGACGAAGCTGTACCGCTTTGACCCGTCGAACGGGGCGGCGGAGTTGATGGTGGACAACATCGGCAACAGGCGCGGCCGTCCGTTCGTTTTTGTGGGTGACGACATCTACATGTACGGCGGGGGGAACGTGAACCTGGAACGGATTCAGGACCTGCTGCCTTGATGTGCTTGCGCCGATGGGGGAGAGCCCGGACGCCGGGCTCTCCCCCTTGGCTGGCGCGGGCTAGACGCCCTCGCTCCGGCTGGGCGCGAGATCGTTTCCTGCGCGATGACCCTTGGCGTTGGAGCAGGATGCGCGTGATGGCGGGGCTGCGGGCCTGGGGGGTGTTAGAAAGGCCGCGCCCGCCGGGCAATGGCTGCTCGCAGGGCGCGGCGTGACGTCTGGCTCGTCTGGAAGCTTGTTCAGCGCTTGTTCTTCTTCTGCGCCAGGGCGATTCTGTTGACGCCGGCGACGATGGCGCGGACGGCGGCCTGGTCGATGTTGGTGTCCATGCCGACGCCGAAGAAGACGCGGCCGTCTTCGAGTTTGAGGGGGACATAGGCGACGGCTTGGGCTTCGGCGCCTTTGCCCAGGGCTTGCTCGGCGTAGTTGTCGATGGTGAAGGCCGGGGCGCCGAGGGCGCGGAGGGCGTGGACAAAGGCGGAGACGGGGCCGTTGCCGTCGGCGGTGGCGGTTTTTTCGACGCCGTGGACGCGGAGGCGGACCTCGCCGTGGATCTGGGTGGGGTCTTTGTCGTCGGGGCGGGGCCAGTAGCCGATGAGCTCGAAGGGGCCTTTGGGCTTGACGAATTCGTTGATGAAGACGTCGTGGACTTCGGCGCTGGAGACTTCGCGGCCGGCGTGGTCGGAGTAATCCTTGACTGCGGCGCCGATCTCGGGGTGCAGGGCCTTGGGGAGTTCGAAGCCGTAGTCCTGCTCCAGGACCCAGGCGACGCCGCCTTTGCCGGATTGGCTGTTGATGCGGATGAGGCGTTCATAGCGGCGGCCGAGGTCGGCGGGGTCGACGTGGAGATAGGGGATCTTCCAGCCGACGCCGAAGTGTTTTCGGGCTTTTTCGGCGTTTTTCATGCCTTTGCGGATGGCGTCCTGGTGGGAGCCGGAGAAGGCGGTAAAGGCGTATTCGCCGGCGTAGGGCTGGCGGGCATAGACGCTCATGCCGGTGAGGCGTTCGACCGTGGCGGTGATCTCTTCGAGATTGGAGAAGTCGAGACCGGTTTCGACGCCGCGTGCGCGGAGGTTGTTGGCAAGGGTGACGAGGTCGGCGTTGCCGGTGCGCTCGCCGTGGCCGAAGAGGGCGCCTTCGACGCGCTGTCCGCCGGCGAGCAAGGCGAGCTCGGTGGCGGCGACGGCCATGCCTTGGTCGTTGTGGCTGTGGATGGAGATGATGACGTGGTCGCGGCGCGGGAAGTGGCGGCAGAACCACTCGATCATGTCGGCGTATTGGTTGGGGGGGCGGCGCTCGACCGTGGCGGGGAGGTTGAGGATGACGGGCTTTTCGGGAGTGGCTTTGCCCCAGGCTTCGAAGACGGCGACGCAGATGTCCAGGGCAAAGGTCTGGTCGGTGTCGGTGAACTCCTCGGGGGAGAACTCGATGCGGATGTCGCTGTTGGGCATGGCGTCGGCGAGCTCGCGGGCCTGGCGCGCGGCGCGGACGGCCATGTCGATGGTGGCGGCGGGGGTGAGGTCGAAGACCTGGGTCATGTGGAGGGGGGAGGTGGCGACATAGAGGTGGCAGATGCCGCGCTGGATGCCCTGGAAGGATTCGAAGGTGCGCTCGATCAAGTGGGGGCGGCACTGGGTGAGGCCCATGATGAAGACGTCGTTGGGGATGAGGTTTTGCTCGATGAGGCGGCGGGTGAAGTCGAAGTCGTCCTGGCTGGCGGAGGGGAAGGCGACTTCAATGTGCTTGAACCCGACTTTGGTGAGGAGCTGGAAGTACTCGAGCTTCTGGTCGGGGTTCATGGGGTTGGGGAGGGCTTGGTTGCCGTCGCGGAGGTCTACGGAGCACCAGATGGGGTTTTGGGTAATGGAGCGGCTGGGCCATTGGCGGTCGGGCAAGTCGATGGGTTTGGGAGCGGCGTATTTGGGGGGCTTTGTATGCACGGGAGACTCCTTTGGGTGTCAGAAAGCTGGATGCATCTTACGGAAGGCGCGCCGGGAAGAGCAAGTGTGGGCACGAAAAAACCCGCCGTCGGACGGGCCGGGGCGGGTTCCTGGATGTGGCGCGCTGCGGCTCTAATCAACCACTCCCCGCTCCCGGCCCCTAAGTAGGCCGAGATGGGCAAGTCCGAGGTTGAGGAGAGCCAGGGTGCGAGGCAATTCCGTGACCTTTCGCTGACCAAGACCAGTCTGTCATTCGTCATTATAATCGGCAGAATGGGGGGGAGCAAGAGCAAAAAGGGGAGGAGTTTCCCCATGCCCCCCTCGGTCTGGCGGCTTGGCGAAGTCGAGGAGGAGCTGTCTGGAGGGCGGGGGTGGGGGCGGGGCGCTGTGGCGCGTGACGGATAGCAGCCGGCGCAGGCCGTTCGCGAGGGTGTGCTGGTAGTGTAGTGTTTCACAAATAGCTTTGCTATCTCTGAAACACTGCATGACACAAACCCGGCGCTTGACGCG
>CAYYEE010000286.1:0-6075 GCA_964470775.1 uncultured Planctomycetota bacterium
GCGCCATGTTCACCGGCCCGGCCGCGTGCACCCGCCGCCAGAACTCTTCGCCCGGCGTCGGCGCCTTGAACTCAAAGAAGTCCCACTGCCTCAGCAGCGCCTCAAAGTACTTCCCCTCCCCCGTCTCCCAATACGCCTTGCCCAGACACGCCAGCCACCGCATCCGGCACAACCCGTGAATCGCCTCCGGGTCTTCGATGTCGCACGACGAGACGACGAACTTGTCCGGGTCCGCGGCCAGAAAGCGGCGGCAGTGCGGATTCGACGCCGCGTACAGACGCCCCTCCACCGCGTTATCCGCAATCTCCCGTTCCCACGCCGCCTCGTCCGGCCCAGCCGCCATCGCGGCCCGCGCCGTCTCCCCCAGCCTCGCCCCGTCAAAGAGCAATCGCGGCGTCTCGCGGCCGCGCAGATACGCCAGCAGATTCGCGCAGAAGTCCCCCTCGCTCAATTGGGCCTCCAGCCCCCGGCCCATCCGCCCCTTGAGCAACGCCACGGCCGCCGGCAGTTCGCGACTCGCCAAATCCCTCACCCGAGCCTCCTCCACAGCCCCATCCTATGCTTCCCAAAGCATCACTCCAACGCCTTCTCCAACGTCGGGTACACCTTGATCAGCTTGTGCAGATTCAGCAACTTGAACGCCGTCAGCACATCCGGCGGCATACAACACACCCGCAATTCCACATTCTCTTCCTTCAACCGCGTCCGCAACCCGATCAGCTTCCCCAGAAAGCTGCTGCTCAGCATATTCACCCGGCTGAAGTTCAGCACCACCAACGGCGCCTGAAACCCCGCCAGCACCTCATCCATCTCCGCCGCCACCTTCTGCACATCCCTTATCTCGCGGATCGAAGGCGTGTTGAAATGAATCACGATATAATCCGTGCACACATCCGCCACAATCAACGTCTTCGGATACTTCATGCCTTTCCTTTCACCCCGGCCACCCCGGTTTGCTCAGGCGCCATTCACTTCGCAGTGTCCGCGCCTTTGTCGTTCTCGCCGTCGCCGTCGTCGTTCGCCCTTCCCCCTTGTTCTCCGTACCCTTCGTGTCCTTCGCGGTCTCCATCCGTTCGTCGTTGCTTCTCGCGTCTTCCGCGCAAGCCCTGCCTTTGCCGTTCCCGCCGTTCCCAAGCCCCAGAACCTGAAGTCCGAGAACCCCTTCCGTCACCGCTCATACCTCTCCGGCCGCTCCTTGGCGTGGCGATCCAGCCCGTCCATGATCGCCCGGCAGCTATCGCGCCAACGATGCTCAGGGATATCCTCCGTAATGCCGAAAAGCACCCCCTCGGGCGACGGCAGCGAATCCATCATCTCAAACGCCGCCCGTTCCACCTCCTCGTCGCTCTTCAGGTGCAACGACGAAGGATAATTGATCCACAGCGCCTTTTCCGGCCACGCCGCCCGAGCCTCCGCCAGCGTCATGTCCGTGTCCGGCGACGGCGTAAACGCCTCGATGTAATCCAGGTCCGTCCCCCCGATCGCCTCCGACAACACCCGGCAATCGTCGTCAAAGTGACACCCGATCAGCTTCCCATGCTTGTGGAACACCTCCGCCGCCTCGTTGTAATGCGGCACATAGCACTCCTCGAACGTCTTCAGCCCGATCACCTGCGGCACCACGTTGCCCCCATAGTTCGCGTGCGACGCCGGCGACTCGGCCACGATGGGATAGATGCGCCGGCGGTTCTCCACCACGGCGTCATACAGCTTCAGAATCTCGTCCCGGTTTTCCATCCACTGAACGCAAAACTCCTCCATCGCCAGATAGTGGCCGGAGATGAGCGTCTGCAGCGGCTCCAGGCCGATCCCGGCCCGGCAGATCGCGTCCCCGCCCCACGCCCGCTCCGCCTCCGCGTAAGCCTCATAGCACGGCTCGTAACACTCATCCTTAATCAGGAACAGCAGCGCGCGGTAGTCGTCGGGCGACTTGAACATCTTCTCGTGCCACCAGGACGTGAACCCCGCGCGTTCGCTGACCGTGGACAGCGTCCCCACCGGCGTCTCATACACCGTTCGCGTCATCCGCTTCCCGTCGCGCAGCACGTCATGCGACGAGACTTTCACGTTGGGCGTGTGCGTCTTGAACACGCTGCGCCGGTCCACGATGCACAACCCCCGGTTCCGCATCTCCCGCTCGGCCGCGCACTGGGGAATCTTGGACTCATAGATCGTGAACGGAACCCTGTCCGCCCGGCCGCCCCGCAAAACCTTTTCCACCCGCTCCCGCGCTGTCAACATTTCCGCCCGTCCCTTCTCTCTCAATCCAGGTCCTTCACGCCGCGGTATTATAAGCGATGCCCACCCCCACCGCCACTTCCGCCCACCACGGCCGCCGGCGCGCCTTGCCGCACCCCCCAAGCTTCGGGTATCTTGCTTGCCTTCCGCGCCCTTCACACGACAGGAACCAACCATGCCCGTAAACCTCACACCCTGGCTCGAAAAGCTCGAATCCGCCATTGACCTCGCATGGGAACGCGAAAAGATCGCCACCTGGAAACGCTTCCTCGACTTCCAGCCCTTCCCTCAGGGCTTCCCGCCCCCCACGCCCACGTTGCCCCCGCCCCAGAAGGGCGACTGGCCCGCCTTCTCCATCAACCAGGCCATCCGCGACCCCTACGCCATGGCCCTCCAGCAGCTCGGCGGCGTCTATCAAGCCGCCGTCACACGCTCTTGGAACGTGCCCTGCATCCGCTCCAACTACGGCACCGGCATCCTCCCCTCGCTCTTCGGCGCCGAAACCTTCTGGATGGACGAAGCGCTCAACACCCTCCCCACCTCACGCCCACTGCAAGGCGCCGACGCCATCCGACGCCTCCTCGACGCCGGAGTCCCCAACCTCGAAGCCGGCTTTGGCCGCGACGTCTTCCAGACCGCGGCCCTCATGCGCCAAGCCATCGCCCCCTACCCAAAGATCAACGAAATCACCTGGATGTACCACCCCGACATCCAAGGCCCCGTCGACGTCCTCGAACTCCTCTGGGGGTCCGACATGTTCTACGCCTTCGTGGACGAGCCCGCCCTGGTCCATGACGCCATGACCCTCGTCACCGAGACGTACATCCGCTTCCTCAGGCGATGGCTGGCCGAAAACCCGCCCAAAGGAGACGGCCGCTACATGGCCCATTGGGGATACTTCTGCAAGGGCCAGGTCTTCCTGCGCGAAGACTCCATCGTCAACCTCTCCGTCAGCATGTACGAAGAGTTCATCCAACCCCACGACGCCCGCGTCTTCAAGACCTTTGGCGGAGGCGGCATCCACTTCTGCGGACGCGAAGACCACGCCATCGAAAGCATGACCTCCACACCCGGCCTCAACATGGTCCAGATGTCCCAGCCCCACCTCAACGACATGCCCCGCATCGTCCGCGCCACCATCGGCCGAGGCATTCCGCTCGTCGTCCGCTTCGTCGACTCCATGAAAGGCCTCGACCTCACCCGCGGCTACTTCCGCGCCGGCTGAACGCCAAGGCGACGTCTCAGCCCGCCAGCGGCGGGATCGCAACGTGTCCCCGGAACAGACGCGACATTTTCAGCGGGCCGCTAAGGCCTGTTGGCGCTCACGACATCTGGAGCACACGCGAAAAAACTTGCCCCACACAGACGAGCCACAAACGGAATCTGCGCGCATCCGTGAGAAACGGCCATCAAGAACGGGGAGACTCCTCCCCTTGCCGTCCTTGTCTCTCTCCCCCCCTCACGGTAGAATCCCGTTTTGCGCCGTCGCGCAACGCCCGTGTCGCAAGGGTCATGCCATGCCGCAACCCAACGACAAATCGTGGCTCCTCTTCGCCGCGCTCTCCGTCATCATGGTCACCAGCCTGGCCGCCGTCATCTACGTCGTCGCCTCCAACATCCCCCGCCCCGCCGTCATCGTCACCCCCAGCGGCCAGTTCCCCATCGAACGCCGCCAGGAAATGATCGAATACATCCAGCGCCAGCAAGCCCGCTGGACCCTCCAGATGGGCCGAGTCCAGGCGCAGGAGCACATCAAGGCCTTCCTCGAAAGACAAGCCATCGTCAAGTCCGTCACGGTCGAGCCCGGCCGCGCCGCCCTCGACATCGTCTTCAGCGACGGCCACAGGGCCAGCCTTCCCCTCTCCCAGCCCGCCTCCTCTCAGCGCTGACAGAAACATGCTCTCCTACGGAACGCAAAGCGGACCCACGGGCGCAAAACCATCACAAGGGACGTCCCTATGAAGTTCGGCCTCGCCTCCATCGACATCACCCCGCCCTTTCCCACCGCCATGCATGGCTACGCCGCCCGCAAGGACTGCTTTGACGCCGTGCACGACCCCCTCGTCCTCACCACTATCATGCTGGAAGAAGCCGGCCGGCGCGCTGTCCTCTGCGCCGCCGATCTCTGCACGTTCCCCAACGACGGCTCCACGCCCAAGTGGATGGACCTCGTCGCCGCCAAGGCCGGCTGCCCCCGCGACAACGTCATGCTCTGCGCCTCCCACACCCACGGCGGCCCGCTGCTGCCCACCGAATCCGTCTGCTTTCGCGACAGCCCCTACATGGGCGCCGCACGCAAGTACGCCGAATGGCTTGGCGGGCGCGTCGTTGAAGCCGTGGCCCGAGCCGCCGCCGGCCTGCGGCCCGGTTCCATCGAAATCGCCGAAGGCAAAACCACCTTCCCCATGTGCCGCCGCCTCGAGCGAAACGGCGAGATCGTCAACGCCCCTAACCCCGGCGGCCCCGTCGATAACCGCATGAGGCTCCTCCTTCTGCGCGGCGAAGAAGGCGCCCTCGCCGCCGTCGGCATGATCCTCGCCTGCCATCCCGTCGCCACCGGCGCCCAACACCTCCTCACCGCCGACTACCCCGGCGCCTGGCGCGCCGAGTTCGCCCGCGCCTTCGGCCCCAGCGTCATGCCCTTCTTCCTCCAAGGCGCCGGCGGCGACGCCCGCCCCCGCCACGTCGCCAACCCAGACGACTGGCGCCAGCTCCCCCACGACGAACTCCCCCTCCTAGGCCGCGACCTGTTGAATGAATCCCTCCAGATCCTCTCCCGCGGCCGCGCCAGAACCCTGGGCAGCCTCGTCCTCGACGGCCGCATCACCCCCGTGGACCTCCCCTGCGAGCAGCGCCACACCACCCGCCAGGACTTCCAAGCCCTCCTCGCCCACGAAGACCCCTGGACCCGGCTCTACGCCCAGAACAGCCTCACCCGCCTCGACGCCGGCCAGCCCATCCCCACCTCCGCCCGCTATCACCTCCACACCCTCTGGCTCGACCAGGAGACCGCGCTGCTCGGCCTCGACGCCGAACCCCTCTGCGGACTCGGCCGCCATCTCGAAGCCGCCCTCGCCCCCCGCCAAGCCATCCTCCTCGGCTACGTTAACGGCTGCTCCTCCTATCTGCCCGACACAGCCGAGATGAAGCGCGGCGGCTACGAAGCCTCCTGCTACCTCTTCGATGGCTGGACCGGCCCCTGGGCGCCCGGCATCGAAGACGTGCTGTCTGCGGGAGTCTATCGCCGGTGAGAGGCGTCGCCCTTCCAAGGATAGCTTCTGCGTCCTGTCGTTTCGGCTGTGAGCCGCGAGACGAAATGTTCCGAAAACCGAAGTTCTGCGTGCTCGTAGCATGTAAAGGACCTATCTCCACATGAGTCGGCGCTTACTCGCATACTTGGTTGGGCCAACATGAAGATACCCTCCCAAGACGCATGGATCGTGCAGTGGGGGTGGATCACCCCCGGGACCAACGAGTACCTCCGCCACGAGCAGCTCGACGGCCACATCGCCTTCCTGGCCCAGCCGCCAAGTCCGGCCGAGCGCCGCCTGGCCCTGGTCCATTGCGGATGGTGGCTGGACACGCAGGCGCCCCCGGCGGTGCGCGCGCTCACCAGCCGCAACCCCGAACCCCACCGCCATCTCCAGCCCGCTCGCGCGAAGGACCTCGCCCCCCTGCTCCCCTACTTCCGCTCCGGCCGGCTTGAGTTCGTCGTCTACCCCTATGCCGCGTGCGTGGCCGAGGCCACCTCCGCCGAAGCCTTGCTCCGCTCCTTGCGCTTCAGCCGCGACATCGCCCGCCAGACCTTTGGCCGCGTCTCTCCCGTCTGCTTCATGC
>CAYYEE010000287.1:0-6039 GCA_964470775.1 uncultured Planctomycetota bacterium
ACGACCGAGGGGCGGGTCAAGGACCCACCCCTCGTGCCCGGGGCTGGCGATGCTTACTGGCAGAAGCGTTTGAAGTAGGCCAGGACCTTTTTGTCTACGGGCGGCACGTCCTGGGGCGCGCCGCCGTTGCGAAGGGATTCGGCGGCCAGACACCCTGCAGCCACGGCGAAACGGGCGGCGATGGGGGAAGTCGTGGCCTTGGCCTCGCCGCGCAGGACGCTGATGAACTCGTTGACGATGCTGGGGTCGGCGCCGCCGTGGCCGCCCGTGACGGGCGGGATGAAGAACTGCTCGTCGCCATAGGGGTTGTAGTGGGTGCGGCGGTTCCAGAGGCGCACGACGGAGGCTCCGGGGCTGTCGCCGAAGTTCTCGATGCGGCCTTCCGTGCCGATGAAGGTGTAGTTGCGCCAGCCGTCCGGGGTGTAGTGGCACTGCTGATAGGATGCGAAGACGCCGTTGTCGAGTTGCATTTGCATCATGCTCAGGTCTTCGACATCAATGATGGGGTTGAGGCCCTTCTGGGACAGGGGCGGCCAGTTGTCGTTGCTCCAGCTCGCGTCGCCGCGCTCTTTCGGGTCATGGCGGTCCTTGATGAGGTGGTAGAGGGTGAGACCGCCGAGGGCGTTGACGCGCTGGGTGAAGCCTCCGCACAGCCAGTGCATGACGTCAATGTCGTGGGCGCCTTTCTGTAGCAGCAGGCTGGTGGCCTTGCTGCGCTCGGCGTGCCAGTCCTTGAAGTAGGCGTCGCAGCCATAGGCGACGAAGTGGCGGCACCAAGCGGCCTTGACCTGGCCGATAGCGCCCTGGTCAATGAGCTCCTTCATCTTCAGGACGATGGACATGTGGCGCATGTTGTGGCCAAGGTAGAGGCGGCGCTTGTTGCGCACGGCGGCGTCGAGCACGCGGTCGCAGCCGGCGATTGTGATGGTCATGGGCTTTTCGAGGTAGACATGCTTGCCGGCTTCGAGAGCGGCAAAGGCGTGTTCCTCGTGGAGGAAGTCGGGCGAGGTGACGAACACGGCGTCAATGTCCTTGCGATCGAGAAGCTTGCGGTAGTCCTTGGTGACGAAGGTGTCTGGGCCGAATTTCTCTTTAAGGGCATCGAGAGCCTTGTCCGAGATGTCGGCGCCGGCGACAAGGCGCACGCCGTTCTCGGGCTGATGGGCGTTCCAGGCTAAGCGGCCACGGCCGCCGGCCCCGATGACGCCAATGCGGAGTTCACTGTTCTTGGACTTCGCCATGCGGTGTTCCTTTCGGTTCTTCATCCCCCGCCACTGGGCGGGCAGGGCGTTCGGAATTGAGAATTATACCATCGGGCCTTGGGGCCAGGAATGGGGTGAAACACACAATCTTGCAACCTGTGAAGGTGTCGCGCCACAGGTTGCGATCTCGCCGCTGACGGGGTTCCGCAACATCTCCGCGCCAACGCGGAGTCCTTTTCAACGGGCTGTCAGCAGGCCTCTACCGCCACCGCCATGCCCATGCCCCCGCCGATGCACAGCGAGGCCAGACCGCGCTCAATCTCCCTGCGGCTGATACGCAACGCCAGGTGGGCGATCAACCGCGCCCCGCTTGCGCCGATGGGGTGGCCCAGGGCGATCGCCCCGCCATCTGGGTTTACGCGCGGGTCGTCCGTCAGGCCAAGCTCCATCATGCACGCCAGCGTCTGCGCCGCAAAGGCTTCGTTGATTTCGATGACTCCAAAGGCGCTCAAGTCGAGCCCGGTCTGGCTCAACAACTTGCGGATGGCGTGCACGGGTCCCAACCCCATGCGCGCCGGATCGCAGCCCACCGCCGCCCAACCTGTCAGCGCCGCCAGCGGCCTCAGACCGCGCCTCTCGGCCGTGGAGCGCAGACATAGCAGCAGCATGGCCGCGCCGTCATTGATGCCCGACGCGTTGCCCGCGGTGATGGTTCCCTCGCGGCTGAACGCCGGCCGCAGGGTGGCCAGCTTCTCGGCGTTTGTATCTCGGCGCGGGTGCTCGTCCGTTTCCACCTTGCCCACGGCGGCCATCTCCCCAGCGTAGCGCCCGGCCGCCAGAGCCTCAAAGTACTTGCGGTGGCTCTGCGCCGCAAAGGCGTCCTGTTGGGCGCGCGACAAACCGTACTCGCCCGCCAGACTCTCCGCGGTCAGCGCCATGTGCTTGGACAGAATCGGGTCCGTCAGCCCGTCGCGCAGCACGCAGTCCACCATCGCCGCATCGCCGAACTTCAATCCCATGCGTGCGCGTTCCAGCAGATACGGCGCATTGGACATCGACTCCGCGCCCCCGGCCAGCGCCATCGCCGCCTCTCCGGACAGCAGCGACTGGGCGGCCAGCGCCACCGCCTTCATGCCCGATCCGCACATCATGTTCACCGTATACGCCTGCGTCTCCACCGGCAAGCCCAGCCGCAGCGCCACTTGCCGCGCCATGTTCATGCCCTGGCCAGCCTGCAGGATGCACCCGATCACCACGGAGTCAATAGACGCCGCGCCCACGGACTCGACCAGCGGCCGCGACGCGCACTCGGCCAGGCTGGACGCGGATTGATCCGCCAGCGAACCCAGAAAGCGGCCCTGTGGCGTGCGCCGCGCCGCCACGATGCAAACGGGGTCTTTCATGTCTCGTTGCTCTCAAGCCGGCAAGTGAAGGGGCATGGGTTTGATCTCGCCCACGATGGGACGGAAGGCCATCAGGCCAAGAACCTGATTCTCCACGTCAATGCCAGGAGCCACCTCGATCAGCCGCGGCCCGTCCTTCTCCAGCCGGAATACCGCGCGCTCTGTCACATAGAGCACGTCCTGGCCTACTTCTCGCGAACGCGCCGCGCTGAACGACATCTGCTCCACCGCTTCCACGAACTTGCGGATTTTCCCCTCCTTCACGATCCGCAGCTTGCCGTCCACGACCTCGGTTTCCAGCCCGCCTGCGGTAAAGGTCCCGCAGAAGACCAGCCGCCGGGCGGTCTGCGTGATGTTCACGAAGCCGCCCACGCCGGCCACGCGCGCGCCGAACTTCGACACGTTCACGTTGCCGTGCCGGTCGATCTCCGCCGCGCCCAGCGCCGCGAAGTCCAGCGCCCGGCCGTCGTAGAAATCGAACTGCGCCGGCTGGTCCACGATCGCCTCCGGGAAGGCCGACGCGCCAAAGCTCAGCCCGCTCGCCGGCATCCCGCCGATGGGTCCGCTTTCCACCGTCAGCGTCACCCGCCGCAGCAGACGCCGCTCCGCCGCGATGCGCGCGATGCCCTCCGGCATGCCAATGCCCAGGTTTGCGATCGCCCCCTCGTTCAGTTCGTCGCAAGCCCGCGCCGCGATGATGCGCCGCTCGTCCAGCGGCATGGGCTCGCACGGCGGCAGACCCTCGCCGGGGAAAGGCGTCACATACGCCGGGTTGAACGACTCCGCGAACGTCTGGTCGTGCTCGTGGCCCTGCGCCACCACGATGTGATCCACCAACACCCCCGGCACCACTGCGTGATGCGGGTTCACCGGCATATCCAGCAGCCGCTTCACCTGCGCGATCACGATCCCGCCCGAGTTGTGGGCTGCCTGAGCGATGGCCAGCACGTCGCCGATCAGCGCCTCTTCGTCCAGCGTCAGGTTGCCGTGCGGGTCCGCGGCCGTGGCGCGGATCAGGCCCGCGTGGATGGGCATGGCCTTGTACCAAAGCCACGTCTTGCCGCCCAGCTCCACGCGCTCCACCAGCGGCTCCGTGGTCCGCGCGTTCAGCCGGCCGCCCGAGAAGGCCGGGTCAATGAACGTGCCCAGCCCCACGTGCGTGATGCACCCCGGCCGCCCGGCCGCGATGTCGCGGTAGAGCTGGCAAATGACGCCTTGCGGGAAGTTGTACGCTTCGACCCTGTTTTCCACGGCCAGCTTGCCAAGCTTGGGCGCCAGCGCCCAATGTCCGCCCACCACGCGGCGCAGCAGCCCTTCATGCGCCAGGTGGTTCATTCCCCGGTCGCGGCCGTCGCCCTGGCCCGCGGCGTACAACAGCGTCAAGTCCCTGGGCTTGCCCGTGGCCAGGAAGCGCCGTTCCAGCGCCGCCGTCAGCGACTCCGGATGCCCGGACCCCACGAACCCGCCGGACGCTACGACCTGGCCGTCCTTAATGAACGCCACCGCGTCGTCTGCCGAGCAAAGCTTCTCCTGGCAAGTGGCGAGAACCATTTTTTCTCACCCCCACCAGCCGCCGTTGGCGTGAATCGTCTGCCCTGTCACATACGAAGCCAGGTCGCTGCAAAGGAACAGGATCACGTTCGAAATCTCGCGCGGCTCGGCAAAGCGGCCCAGCGGTATCTGCGTCAACATGCCCGCCCGTACCTCCTCGGGGATGGTCTTGCCCATCTCCGTCAGCGACACCCCCGGCGCCACCGCGTTCACCGTAATCCTGCGCTTGGCCAACTCCTTGCAGAGAACCTTGGTGATGGCGATGACGCCCGCTTTGGCCGCCGCGTAATTGGCCTGGCCAAAAAAGCCCACGACGCCCGAAATAGACGCCATGTTCACCACCCGGCCCCCGTCGCGGACCTGGTCCGCCGCCACCTTGCACACGTTGAACACGCCCGTCAGGTTCGTGTCCATCACCGACTGCCACTCCTCCTGGGACATCTTCTTGATCGTGCGGTCGCGGATGATGGCCGCGTTGTTGACCACAATGTCCACGCCTCCGAAGCGGGCCGCGGCCTGGCGGAACAGCGCCTCCACGCTCCCGGGCGAGCGCACATCCGCCTCTATCGCCGCGGCGCGCGGACCCAGCTCCGCCGCCACCCTCTCCGCGTTCGCCTGGTTCGATCCCCACGCAAAATAGTTGATTACCACGTTGGCGCCAGCTTCGTGGAGAAGGCGGGCGGTCATCTCTCCCAGGCCTTGGCTTGCCCCTGTCACAATCGCCGTCTTGCCCGACAAGTCGATGCCGATCATAGCTGTCTCTCCGTTTCTGGCCAGGACGCGGAGCGATGCCGCCAGCCGCGCCGCATCAAGAAACTATCAGAACAGTGGAAGCCTCACAAGGCGGGAAAGGCGCCTCACGGGCGGCCCGCGCGAAGCGTGCCCCAGGAACAGGAAAGGACGCAAAGGACACCTGCGCCTCTCAGCGCGCGTCCCTCGCGTCCCTTCAACCCTTCGCGTCCCTCTCGCCGCCTACAGCCTCCAATTCGTGCAGACGATATGCCGCACCCCGCCGTCACACTTGACTGGGTCTGACGCTTCGTTGAAGTAGTACACCGTCGTCAGGCTGCCGTCCGCGTTGGCCAGCGTGCGCGGATATCCCAGGTCCCAGCTCCCCCCGTCGTCGCGCACCGTAATCTCCGGCCCCCAGCTCGCGCCACCGTCGCTGCTCACGCGGGCCCGGATGCCCCAGGGCCGCTGGCGGTAGCCGTAAACGCACACGATCTGTCCGCCCGGCAGGAGAACCAGGTTCGCCGGCGCTCCCCATTCGTTGACGCGAGAGAAGAGCCGCCAGCTCAGGCCGCCGTCGTCGGACGCGTAGACTTGGGTGTAGGCGTTGTACCCGTTGTACTGTCTCCGCACCGCCGCCAGGATGCGTCCGCTGGGCAGCAGCAGGGGATAGGGCATGATCCCCATGGGCCGCGCCGGGCACAATTCCATCTCCGCGATCAGCCCCCAACTCGTCCCCCCGTCCCAGCTCCCGTAGACCAGAGGCACGGCGCTCCCCTCGGAAGCGGCCGCGGCCTTGGGGTCAGCCGTGGGCGCCGCGGCGCGACTCCCGTGGCAGAACAGCAACAACATGCCGTCCGGCCGCTGAATGTAGCTCGGCCGTCCGCCCAAGCTAGCGAATCCGCACGGCGGCAGGCGCGTCGGCTGGCTCCACGTGCGCCCGCGATCCGTGGACAGAACGACGAACGCGCGGTCCGGTCCTTCCTGAGGTGGAATCCCATAGCCGCAGATGAGGCAGAAGCCGTCTTTGGCCGGGGCGATAGGTGTTGAAGGGGGGGTGGGGTAAGCAGGGGCGTTAAACGTGGTTTTGTCCCACTCCGGCCGCCGATACACCGTCGTCATCGTCTCCAGAGGCCACGTGCGGCCGCCATCGC
>CAYYEE010000288.1:0-3872 GCA_964470775.1 uncultured Planctomycetota bacterium
CCGGGCGGGTCCATCACGGGCGCGCCCAAGGTGCGGGCGATGGAGATCATTGACGAACTGGAGCCCACGCGGCGGAGCGTGTACACGGGCGCGATCGGCTGGCTTGGCTTTGAAGGCGGCATGGCGCTGAACGTGGCGATCCGGACTTTCCTGACGCGGGGACAGGACGCGTTCTTCCAGGTGGGCGGCGGCATTGTGGCCGACAGTGACGAGGCGGCGGAGTATGAGGAGACGCTGCACAAGGCGCATGGGTTGATGGATTCGCTGGGACGGGCCGCGGACGACGGCGAGCGGCGACCGCGGATGATCGCGGATGACGGCGAACGGCGGCGGACTGAGATGGCCATGGTGAGCGGAGGCAGGGCTGAAGGAGACCCAGACAATCATGGGCGTTTTGTGGATCAACGGCGAGTTCGTGGATGAGTCGCGGCCGGTGATTTTGGCCGGGGACCGGGGGTTCCTCTATGGCGACGGGCTGTTCGAGACGATGCGGACGTTTGGGGGCAAAGTGTTTCAGCTGGCGGAACACTGGGCGCGGCTGGCGGAGTCAGCGGAGTTTCTGAGGATTCCGCTTGGCATGTCGGCGGACGAGGCGGGCGCCGTGGCGGAAGAGCTTGCGCGGCGCAATGGGCTGCAGGAGGCGGTGATTCGCGCGGCGCTGTCGCGCGGGCCGGGCGGCCGGGGGCTGGGTCTGGTGGAGCCGGAGCGTCCGACATTGATGATTCAGGCGCGGCCCTTGGAGCCGATGCCGGAGGAGATATACCGGCGGGGCATGGACCTGATCGTGGCCAGCGCGCGCCAGAACGCGAACTCGCCCCTGGCGCGTCACAAGACGGCGAACTACCTGCTGTGTCTGCTTGCGCGGCAGGAGGCGCGGGACGCGAAACGCCAGGAGGCCGTGATCCTGAACCAGATGGGGCAGGTGTGCGAAGCGAGCGCGGCGAACATCTTCTGGGTGGAGGGGGGACGGCTGGTGACGCCGGCGGTTCATTGCGGGCTGCTGCCAGGCGTGACCCGGGCAAGCGTGTTGCGGATCGCGGGACGGCTGGGGATCGAGACGGCGGAGGTGGCGGCGCCGGTCTCGCGGCTGTTCGACGCGGAGGAGGCGCTGCTGACGAACTCGGTGATGGGCGTGATGCCGGTTCGGCGGCTGGACGACCGGCGCGTGGGCGCAGGCGCGCCAGGGCCAGTGACACGGCGAATCATGGAGGCGTACGCGGACCGCGGGGCGTGGGCGTGAGGGGGACGGGATAGCGGCCCGTTGAAAAAGACACCGCGCCGGCGGGGACATGGCGCCTCAGCCCGCCAACGGCGGGATCGCAACGTGTCCCCGGAACAGAAGCGACATTTTCAACAGGCTGATAGATCTGACGTGTGGGACACGTCGGACCTGTCCGGCGGTTCGGAGGGGTGTCGCGTCAACTCTTGGCGGCGGCGGGTTTGGGCGGTTTCTCGATCTCGATGGCGGCGTCGGGGCACATGGCGGCGCAGCGCAGGCAGAGGACGCAGCGGCTCTCGTCAACGACGACGGGGATGCGGACAGCGGCGTGGCCGGCTTTGGCGGGCATGGCCAGGACGCCGTTGGGGCAGTAGGTGACGCAGAGCTCGCAGCCCTTGCAGTAGCGCTGGAGAATTCTAATCTTTGCCATAGTAGGGTCGGCCTCCCCATTGAAGTTTGGCGCGAAGGGTCTCGTAGAACGTCATGTCCGTGGCGCGGATGAGTTTGAGGCTGACGGGCGAGCGGGCGATGCGGACGCGGTCGGCGTTGCGGAGTTCGTGGAAGACCTGGCCGTCGGCGGTAAGGGCGTAGCCGACGGACCGGGAGAAGGTCTCGATCTCGAGGACGTCCCCGCCCGAGACGACCAGGGGGCGGTTGCTGAGGGTGTGGGGGCAGATGGGGGAGATGACCATGTCCTGGAGATCGGGGTGCAGGACGGGACCGCCGGCGGCGAGGCTGTGGGCGGTGGAGCCGACGGGGGTGGAGATGATGATGCCGTCGGCGGCGTAGGTGGTGACTTCGTCTCCGTTGATGAAGAGCTTGAGCTCGATGAGGCGGCTGTGGGCTTCGCGCGAGAGGACGATGTCGTTGACCGCGCGGACGCGCGCGGTCTCGGCGCCATTGCGGATGACGGCGCCCTCGATCATCATGCGTTCGACCGGGGCGGGACGGCGGGCGATGACGCTGGCCAGGCACTCCTGGAGGCGGCTGGGGGTGATCTCGGCCATGAAGCCGAGGCGGCCCATGTTGACGCCGAGAAGGGGCGTGCCCGATTCGGCGACGCGCCGGGCCGCGGCGAGCATGGCGCCGTCGCCGCCAAAGACCAGCGCGAGGTCGCCGCTCCACGTCTCGCCCTCCGTGGCGGGGGAGAGGTCGCAGATGCGGCTGTCGGCCATGCTGGGCAGCCATGCCTGGGCGCTTGTGACGGCCTCAGCGACATACGGCTTGGACATGGCGCCAATCAGCAGCACTTGGTAGCGGGGCGGGGTCACTGGTCAACCTCCGCGGCGCCGGGCTTGTCCTGCGGGGCTTCGGCTGGGTTGAAAGGCTGGACGCTCATTTCGCCGTCTTCGCCTTTGATGAGCGCCTCGATGCGCTTTTCGGCGGTGTCGAGGAGGGCGTAGCACTGGCGGATGGCGCGGAGGCCTTCCTCGTAGCGGGCGAGGGAGGCGTCAAGGGTGAGGTCGCCGGTTTCCAGCTCGGTGACGATCTCTTCGAGGCGCTCCATGGCGGCTTCGAAGGAGGGGGCTTTGTCTTTGGGTCTTTTCTTTGTCTCGGCCATGGCTGGGCCTCAAGGAATGACCTGGGATTTGAACTCGCCGTCTTGGAGGCGTGTGCGGACAACGGCGCCGGGCTGGGCTTCGGCGGCGGCGCGCACGAGGCGGCCGTCGGGGTGGAGCGTGATGGAGTAGCCGCGGCTGAGAACGCGCTGGGGACTGAGGGCGTCGAGCCGGCCCTGGAGCGCCTTGAGGCGCTGGCGGAGAAGGGGCAGTCGCGAACTGGCGGAGCAGGCCATGCGGTGGCCCAAAGCGTCCACGCGCTGTTCGAGCTGGCGGATGCGGTCCAGGGGGCGGCGGAAGGCGTAGGACCGGCTGATCGCCGTGAGGCTCTCGCGGGCGAGAGAGACGCGGCGGCGGAGGGACTGGCCCAGGCGCTGGCGCAGGCCGCCAAGAGTCTCCTGAATCTGGCTCAGCTCGGGCACGACGATGCGGCCGGCGTCGGTGGGGGTGAGGGCGCGGCGGTCGGCGACGAGGTCGGAGATGGTCACGTCGATTTCGTGGCCGACGGCGGAAATGACGGGAGCGCGGGAGGCGGCGATGGCGCGGGCGACGACTTCTTCGTTGAAGGCCCAGAGGTCTTCCAGGCTGCCGCCGCCGCGGCCGGCGATGATGACGTCCACGTCGGGGACGCGGTTGAGGGCGGCGATGGCGGCGGCGATCTCCTCGGCGGCGCCTTGGCCCTGGACGCGGGCGGGGCAGACCAGGACACGGGCCGCGGGAAAGCGGGTGGTGATGGTCTGGAGCATGTCGTGGATGGCGGCGCCGCTGGGGGAGGTGACGATGCCGATGCGCGCGGGGATGAAGGGCAACGGGCGCTTGCGTTTGGGCGCGAAGAGACCTTCTTTTTCGAGCTTCTCTTTGAGCTGGAGGAAGGCGAGCTGGAGGGCGCCGACGCCTTTGGGCTGGATGTGGCGCAGGACGATCTGGTACTGGCCCCGCGGCTCGTAGACGGTGATTTCGCCTTGGGCGATGACCTCCATGCCGTCCTGGAGATTGAAGGGGAGGCGGGCGGCGGGGCCGCGCCACATGACGGCGGAGATCTGAGCCTGGCTGTCCTTGAGCGAGAGGTAGACGTGGCCCGAGGAGGGGCGGCG
>CAYYEE010000288.1:3882-6012 GCA_964470775.1 uncultured Planctomycetota bacterium
TCTCCGGCGACCCAGACGAGGTCAAAGGCGCCTTCGAGGGTCTCGCGGATCTGCCGGTTGAGTTCGCTGACCGTGAGGGGGCGCAGGGGGATGGCGGGGGCGGTCATGGGGCCTTGTCCTCCGCGCGGACTTGGATGAACTCGATGCCCGTGGCTTTGCCGGTGGCGGGCTCGAGATCGAGGAGGACGCCGCTGATGCGGATGTCGCCGGTGGCGACGTCGAAGGGCACGGGCATCTGGGTGGTCATGAAATGGATGACGCGGTCGGCGCGGCGGCCGATGACGGAGTCGTGGGGACCGGTCATGCCGATGTCGGTGATGAAGGCGGTGCCGCCCGGGAGGACGGCGGCGTCGGCGGTGGGGACGTGGGTGTGGGTGCCGATGACGGCGCTGGCGCGTCCATCGAGGTAGCGGGCCAGGGCCGCCTTCTCGGCCGTGGCTTCGGCGTGGAAGTCGATGAGGCTGACCTGGGCCAGGCCGCGGGTTTTTTCGAGGATGGCGCTGGCGGCGTGGAAGGGGCAATCAATGGGCTTCATGAAGATGCGTCCGAGAAGGTTGACGACGAGAATGCGGACGCCTTCGCGGACCTCGAAGACGCCGTAGCCGGGGCCGATGGCCTCGGGGGCGAGGTTGGCGGGGCGGAGGAGGCGGGGGTCTTTGCCGATGCGCTGGAAGATGCGCTTGTTGCCGTAGATGTGGTCGCCGGAGGTGAAGACGTTGACGCCGGCTTGGAGCAGGGGGTCAAGGTGCGCGGGTTCGACGCCGGAGCCGTTGCTGGTGTTCTCGATGTTGGCGACGCAGAAGTCGACGTCCTTTTCGGCGCGGAGCGAAGGGAGGCGCCGGACCAGGGCGTCGAGGCCCGGGGGGCCGACGACGTCGCCGATCACAAGGACGCGGACGGTCACGGCCGTGGCTCCCGGGCGAGCCGGTTCTTGAGGAGGCGCGCGATGGCGGGGGTGAGAAACTCGCCAAGGGGGGCGCCGCGCGCGGCCAGCTCGCGGATGAAACGGCCGGAGTGGTAGGCGAAGGGGGCGGAAGGAGGCAGGAAGAGGGTCTCGACGCCAGAGGCGGCGCGGTTGGTGAGGGCCATCTGGTACTCGATGTCGAACTCGCCGGCGGAGCGCAGGCCGCGGACGATGACGGCCGGGGCGTGGGCGCGGGCGAAGTCGATGAGGAGTCCGTCAAAGGAGAGGACGCGGACGTTGCGGATGGCGCGCGTTTCGCGGCCGATCATGGCCACGCGTTCTTCGATGGTGAAGAGGTGGCGCTTGGCGGGGTTGGCGCCGGCGGCGACGATGACCCGGTCGAAGAGGGTGGCGAGGCGGCGGATGACGTCGAGGTGGCCGCGGGTGAGGGGGTCAAAGGAACCGGGATAGATGGCTGTGCGCATGGCTTTTGGAGTCCTGCCAGGGGTTACATGCGCCGGGTGGACTTGATGAGACCTTCGGGAAGGACGGAAAAGCTGAAGGTGGCGCTGTCGGAGAGGCCTTGGTGCAGGCCGAGGGTGGCGGCGACGATCCATCCGTGGACCTTGCGGGACAGGGTCATGGTGACGCCGAGGTTCTTGGTGCGGTCGGTGTCGTCCGCGCTGGCGCCGATCCAGTCGTAGGACATGGCGAAGTCGGCGGTCCAGCGGGCGTGCTTGGGGGAGTAGGAGACGCCGAGCGAGCTGACGGAGTGTTTGGTGACGCCGGGGTCATCGTAGTACTCGTGGCGGAGGTAGCCGAGCAGAGGCTTCCAGATCTTCCACGACAGCTCGGCGTGCCCGATGGTGAAGCGCTTGTCTTCGGTGTCGTATTCGTCGCCCAGGGACATGAACGTGAGGCGGTCGGAGATGAGCCAGATGAGGTCCACCTGGGTGTAGTCGTTCTTGCCGGCGTTGGCGCCTTCGTCGCCGATGTAGCTGTTCTGGGTGATCTCGAAGGTGACGAAGTCCACGGTTTCCTGCTTGTATCTTTCGTCTCTTGCCGTAACAATATAAATATCGTGCTGTTTTTTAATCATGCCCAGATATTGAGAAGCTCCTGTTATGGGCATCGGTCTGGTCATTAGATATCTGCCCTTGCGGGCTAAAAACACGGACAATTCCAGTGGCGTAACTTCATAAGTCTCGCAGATATCCAAAAGACGG
>CAYYEE010000289.1:0-6008 GCA_964470775.1 uncultured Planctomycetota bacterium
GCCTTCTCCAGCTTGGCCACGCGGTCGGCGGCCTTCGGGCCCTTGCCGCGCCCGTGGCTCAGGGCCTCCTTGCCCCCCGCCAGGAACTCGCCCGCAGCCGGTACAGCGTCGCCTCGCAGATCCCATGCCGCCGCGCGATCGCCGCCGCCAGATCCTCACGCCACAGCAGACTCATCACCCCCTCGTACTTCTGCGCCACGTCCAAGTCCAACTTCCTGCCTATGAGTGTCCTTCTTGCAAGCGCTGACTTCGGACATCATATCGGCAAGAAGTCTCTCTTTCCACGTTTCCTCAAAACCCAGAGCTGTACAAGCAAGGCTGATGACTCTTGCCTTTGAGGCATGAGGCAGCGCCGGCCTTGAAAAAGCGCGTCAGATGTATGATGCTGATAGATGCGCTGGAGGCGCGCGGCAGTCAGGACGCAGTTGGCCAGGAAAAGCGGAGGAGCAGCCGATGAAGCTCAAAGTGGTGATCCACGAGGCCGAGGAAGGTGGATTCTGGGCCGAAGTACCGGCAATCCCCGGGTGCATGACTCAGGGCGAGACGATGAAGGAGCTTATCCAGAACCTGTACGATGCGGTCGAGGGCTGCCTCAGCATTGATATGGACAAGATCACGCTGAAGCGGACTGACACCGTCATGGAGCTTGCCGTCTGACATGAAGACGATAAGCGGCAAGCAGATATGCGGCCTCTTGGAGTCGAAAGGGTGGAATCTGGCGCGGGTGACCGGAAGCCATCACATCTTTGTCCGCCCGGACAGCAACGTGCGGATCACTGTGCCCGTGCATGGCAACCGCGATCTGAAGCTGGGGTTGCAGCGGGCGATCATGAAGCTGGCGGGGATAACCGAGAATGATCTCTGTGGCTGACAGCTTCCTGGTTCTCGCGGCTGGAAGCCGAAGAGAAGAGACCCTGCGGGAGGCGGCATGCCTGTGGTGGGACCGCATGGACCTTCCCGATTCCCCGGCGGCCAGACGTTTGTGGGACAGGGGCGCCAACCGTCAAGGCGCCAGACCCGAAGTCCCAACGCGGGGTCAATGATCACGCCGGACGGTTCAGACTTGCGCCCGCTGCTCCGGCCGCTACTCCCAGTCGAAGAGCATTTGGAAAATGGTGCGGCGGTTGACGACGATGCGGGCGGTGGCGCGGCTGCTGATGGGGAGGGGCATGGGGGTCTCGTCAACGGCAATGCGGACGAGGTAGGTGGTGCGGCCGTTCTGGGACTCGCCTGAGCTGGAAACGGTCATGACTTTGCCGTAGGCGAAGCCGTATTTGGTGTAGCTGTAGGCTTGGCTGTAGATCCGGACGGGCTGGCCGGGGGCGACTTTGGCGACGAGTTCGTCAATGACGAAGACGCGCAGTTCAAGGCGGTCGGAGCTCTGGATGGTGAAGAGAAGGTCGCCGGCCTTGACGGCTTCGCCGGGGTGGAGGCGGGACCAGATGACCTTGCCGGAGACGGGGGCGCGGATGAGGCGGCGTTCGAGTTCGGTCTGGATGCGCTGGCACTCGGCTTTGGCCATCTCAACGGCGCGCAAAGCGGACTCTTCGTTCTTGACGGCTTCTTCAATGCTGGCCTTGGAAAGGCCGGCGGCGACGATGGCGGCGCGTTCTTTGGCGATCTCCACGTCTTTCTTGGACAGCTCGAACCGGGTCTTAAGCTTCTCGACTTCGCGCTCGGAGACGAGGCCGTCCTTGGCGAGCTTGGCGGAGGTCTGCCATTCGGACTCGGCGAGCTTCATGTCGAGTTCGGCGCGTTCGAGAGCGACGCGGGTGAAGCGGAGCTGCTCGGGGAGCGGGTCAATTTCGAGCTTCTGGCGGCGGTTGCGCGCGGCTGCGTGGTCGGACTCGGCCTTGGCCAGTTCCTTTTGGGCGCGCTCGTACCGGCCGCGGACTTCGGTGTCGTCGAGTTCGGCCATCAAGTCGCCTTTGGCGACGGTGGCGCCGTCGAGGAAGAGAACGGACTTGAGAACCGAGGCAAAGGGAGCGCGGACGTCTTCGTCGTCGCGAGCGACGATGTATCCGTCGGCGTAGACCTTTTCGTCTATCTTGACAAAGGCGGCGAGGGCCAGAACGCCAAGGAGGAACACCAGCAGCGCCAGGACCGTAAAGCGGCCGACAAGAAGCCGGACTTTAATGCTGCCCTTTTCCATGCGATTTTCCGAACTGAGCGGGACGTCGAGCCGACGAAGATCATGTTAAGCAAGCGGGCGGAAGCGCGCAACGGGCGACGCGCCGGACGGGATGAAACAAAGGGAGCGGGTTCGCGGCCGCAAACCAGGCGAAACATGCCCGCGACCCCCCGCTCCGGCGCGTCCGGGGCCGTGATCGAACGTCCGCCGCCTGGCTTCAAAGCGCGGAACCCGCTCACGCGCATGTGCATCTTCGCAGTGCGTTGGCAGATCGTCTCTGTTCCGGAGACATGCTGCGATCCCACACTTGACGGGCTTCCTCAACATGCCCCCGCGGCGCCATCTTGAACGAACGCTCACGCCACTTCCATAAGTTCGAACGGCGCGGAGTCCAAGTCTTCCTCAAATTGAGGCAGGTAGAGCGTCTTGTAGATGCCGTTGAGTCTCATCAGTTCGTCGTGCGTGCCGACCTCGACGACTTCGCCTTCCTTGAAGACGACGATCTTGTCGGCGTTGCGGATGGTGGAGAGGCGATGGGCGATGACGAAGCAGGTGCGGCCTTTCATGAGGCGTTCCATGGCGGACTGAATAATCTGCTCGGACTGGGTGTCGAGGGCGGAGGTGGCTTCGTCGAGGATGAGGAGGCGCGGGTCGCGGAGAATGGCGCGGGCGATGGAGATGCGCTGGCGCTGTCCGCCGGAGAGCATGGTCCCGTTTTCGCCGACTTCCGTGGCGAAGGCTTTTTCCATCTCCATGATGAAGTCGTAGGCGTTGGCCTGGCGCGCGGCGGCGACGATCTCATCGTGCGTGGCGTCGGGACGGCCGTAGCGGATGTTATCCTCGATCGTGCCGCTGAACAGGAAGCTCTCTTGCAGGACAAGGCCGATCTGGTTGCGGTAGGATCGCTGCTTGAAGTCGCGGATGTCGCGGCCGTCCACGAGGATCTGGCCATCCGTGGGGTCGTAGAAACGCATGATAAGGTTGGCCAGGGTGGACTTGCCTGAGCCGCTGGGGCCGACGAAGGCGACGACCTCGCCGGGCTTGACTGTGAGGTTGATGCCCTTGAGCACGGGGATGTCGTTGCCGTAGGAGAAGCAGACGTTCTTGAACTCCACGGCTCCGGTAATGGCCGGGGCTTCGACGGCGCCGGCGCGGTCCTGAACGGAGGGCTCGGTGCGAAGGATTTCGAAGACGCGTTCCATTCCGACCATGGCGGGCAGGACCTGGTTGAGCATCTCGACGAACTGGATGAGGGGCTGGTGCAGCATGGTGGTGTAGGTGAAGAACACGAGGAAGGTGCCGGGGGCCATTTCGCCCTTGATGACCATGTACCCCCCGAAGCCGATGCTGATCATCTTGCCCAGTCCGTGAAGCAGATGGGCGATGACCTGCCACCAGAGGCGCCAGTTGATCTGGACGAGGTTGAGGCCGATCTGTTCGCGGGCGCCGGTGAAGAAGGTGCGGGCCTCCTTATGCTCCGAGGTGCAGCTCTTGACGACTTTGGCGCCGGCGAGGGTTTCGTTGATCTGGCCGCAGAGGCGGGACCAGTGGCGGCGGCACTCGTGGGCGGCGTCCTTGACGCGCTTGCGGAAGAAGACCAGGGTGAGCAGGTGGAGCGGCATGACGGCCATGGAGACGAGGCCCAAGGTAGGGCTGATGATGAAGATGACGGTGAGGGCGACGACGAAGGTGAGAGCCTGGTTGATCATGTTCATCGCCTGTCCGCAGACGAGCTGGCGGACGGCGTTGACGTCTTCGGTGAGACGCGACATGAGACTGCCTTTCTTCTGGCAGTCGTGGAAATCCATGGAGAGACGGTGGAGGTGGTTGAAGAGACGGCGGCGGAGGTCGAAGCTGAGGCGGTTGCCGACGTAGCCAATGACGAAGCCGTTGATGTACTGGAGCGTGGCGAGGAGGCCGTGGAGCATGAGGATGCCGATGGCCACGGCGATGAGCGTGCCGGTGTCGCGGGAGGGGAAGACGTCGTCGACAAGAAACTTGAGCGGCCAGGGGATGGCGAGCTGGACCAGGGAGAGAAGCATCATGCCTGTGGCGATGTTGACGAAGACGCCCAGATAGGGGCGAACGAGCTCACGAATACGGCGCCAGTTCTCGCCTGGGTCGAACTCTACTTTGTTGCCTTCCGCGTCGACGTAAACGGCCATAATTGCGAACTCTCCAAGGCGCGCGACCAAACTGCGGTCGCGATCCATAGTCACATTATTGGGTCCTTCTGTAGGTGTTTTATGTAAGCAATTCCGGCGCCGAAGGTCAAGATTGCGCCTCCAAGAGGAGACACACTTCATAAAATACTTTATTGCAATGTGTTACATGATGACGCCTTGTTGCCTGCGCAAGATGGAAAACGAGGCTCGTCTCAGCTTTTGCTTGAGACTGTGTGTCACCTGTGATACAAAACGCAACAACACACCCATAACGCAATCACATAAAGCACTAATTTATAATAACTTATGCAGTGGTATCACTAATGATACATTGGTCTCAAATAAGACACACACAGTGTCCTTTGAGCACGCGCCCGATCGCAACAGAGAAGGCAATCAGACGCCTCTTCGGACAATCCCCATCTGGCGCATCTTGCGGTAGAAGGTGGCGCGACTGACGCCGAGGACCTTGGCGGCTTTGGCGGCGTTGCCGCCTGTTTCGCGAAGCGCGGCAAGGTACAGTTCCTTGGCGCCTTCGGCGAGTTCGCGGCGAAGACGCTCGATGCCGGTTTTGTCCGTTGCGGACTGGTTGCTGGCGTCTTGCGAGCTGCCCTGGCGCATGAATTCGTCGCGCAGGGACTCGGGGAGGTCGTCCATGCCGATGAGGCCGTCTGTGTCCACCATCACAGCGTGCTGGATGGCGTTCTTGAGTTCGCGCACGTTGCCGGGCCAGTCGTAAGCGACGGCTTTTTGAAGCACGCCGGGGGCAAAGCCCTGGACGGAGCGGCTCATCTCGTTGTTGAAGCGGTCCACGAACCCGGCGGCCAGGAGCGGCACGTCGGTGGCGGACTCGCGCAAAGCGGGCAGAGAGATGCGAAAGACGCCGAGCCGGTAGTAGAGGTCCTCGCGGAAGCGGCCGGCTTCGACTTCATCGGCAAGGCGTTTGTTCGTGGCGGCGATGACGCGGATGTCGACTGGGATTTCCTCGTGCTGGCCTACGCGGACGATGGTGCGGTTCTCGAGGACGCGAAGACACTCGGCCTGCACGGCCAGAGGCATGTCGCCGACTTCGTCGAGGAAGATGGTTCCGCCGGAGGCCGCTTCGAACTTGCCGACCATGCCGCCGCGGCGGGCGCCGGTGAAGGCGCCCTCTTCGTAGCCGAAGAGCTCGCTCTCGATCAGCTCAGCGGGGATGGCGGCGCAGTTGACGCTGACAAAGGGGCCGTCGCGGCGGTCGGATTCGTTGTGGATGGCCTGGGCGAACAATTCCTTGCCCGTGCCGCTTGGGCCTTCGAGGAGCACGCTGACAGAGGCGCTGGCGGCGATGCGGGCCATTTCCTTGCAACGCCGGGCGAGGGGGCTTTCGCCCACGATGTCCTGGAAGGTAAAGCGCGCGCCCTGGGATTCGCGGCGGCGGCGTGGGAGCGGGGTGGGCTCCAACAGGGTGAGCATGGCGCCGAGGAATCCGCCCGCGGCGTCGCGCAGCGGCGTGACGGTGACCAGGGCGCGGAAGCTCCTGGCCGAGGTGTGGACCTCGACGGGGACGCCGCTTGCTTCCTTGCCGCCGAGGATCATGGGCAGGAGCGGCGGCTCGAAGCGGGCCATCTGGTCGATGGGGCGGTTCATTTCGGACCAGGTGTCGAGTTGGAGCATACGCGCCGCGGCCGGAGAGATGGCGCGAGCGTAACCACGCGGGCCCACGAGAAGCACGG
>CAYYEE010000290.1:0-6000 GCA_964470775.1 uncultured Planctomycetota bacterium
GGCGCCTCAGCCCGCCAACGGCGGGATCGCAACGTGTCCCCGGAACAGACGCGAAAGTCTCAACAGGCTGCCATCGCCTCGTCAATCCATCCCAGCAGCTCGCGGATGTCCTGCTCTTGCATGTCGCCCATGTGCGCGATGCGGAACGTGGCCCCCTTGAGCTTGCCGTAGCCGTCGCTGATCACGCAATCGTGCGCGGCTCTCAGCTTCTTGTTCACGGCGCTGATGTCCACGTTCTTTGTGTTCGTGATGCAGGTCAGCGTGTCCGACTCATAGCCCTTGGCCGCGAAGACCGCGAACCGCTCCCGCGCCCACGCCCGCGTCATCTCCGCCATCCGGTGATGCCGCGCCAGGCGCGCCGGCATCCCCTCGGCCAGGATGCGGTCCGTCACCACGTCCAGCGCGTAAATCTGCGGCTCCGCCGGCGTCGAGGGCGTCTGGTCCTTCTCGCCCTGCTTCACATACTCCATCAGGTCGAAATAATACCCGCGGTTCTTGATCGTCTTGGCCCGCTCCACCGCCCGCTGCGACGCCGTAAACACCGCCAGCCCAGGCGGAATGCCGAACGCCTTCTGGCTGCTCGCCAGCACCATGTCCAGCCCCCACGCGTCCACCTCCAGCGGCAACCCCGCCATGCCGCTCACGTCGTCCACCACCAGCAGCGTGTCCGGCCGCCGCCGCACCACCTCCGCAATCTCCTTCAGCGGATTCGTCACGCCCGTGGATGTCTCGTTGCGCACCACCATAACCGCGTCCACCTTGTTCGCGGCCAGCGCCTTGTCCACCAGCTCCGGCGTGATCGGCTGGCCCCATTCCACCTTCAGCTCCACCACGTCCTTGCCGTTCGAGCGCACCACGTCCGCCCACTTGTCGCTGAACGCCCCGCACATGCACACCAGCGCCCGCTCGCGCACGCAGTTGCGCGCCGCCAGCTCCCAGATGCCCGACCCGGAGCACGTCCCCAGGAACACATTCTGCTCCGTGCCCAGAATCCTCTTCAGCTTGCCGATGATCCGCGCGTGCAGAGCCGAGTAATCCTTGGAGCGATGCCCCACCGGCTGAGCGGCCATCGCCTTCAGAACGTCAGGATGAACCCAGATCGGACCCGGAATAAACAGTTTCATCTCGCGCCTCTCCTTCCGTCCTCAGTCCTCCGCCGGCCATTCTCAGCCTTCGGCCTCGAGATCATACATCACCACGCCCGTATACACCTTTGGATAGAAATACGTCGCCTTCTGCGGCATCCTTTCTCCCGCCGACGCCACCGCCGCCACCTCCCGCGCGCTCGTCGCGTTCAACAGAAACGCCACCTGCCCCTCCCCGCGGTCCACCCGCCCCGCCACCTCCTCCGGGTCGCCCGAGTGAACCGTCACGTAGTCCACAAAGCCCCCTGCTTCGAGCTGCGCGGGCCCCACGCCCAGCAGCTTCTCCAGAATCAACCGGTGCAGCACCGTCACGTCCAGGCGCGCCAGCGCCGGCGCGAGCCCTTTCGGCGCCCGCCCCGGCCGTAACACCGCCAGCCGCAGCGCGCCGCCCGGCAGACACACCCCAAACGCGTTGCGCCCCGCCGCCCGCTCGCGCGCCATCTTCTCCAGCAGCTCCTTGCGGCCCGCCGCGCCCGGCGCCGCCACGGGCGAGACCTCAAAGTCCCCGGCCAGCTTCGCCTCAAACCCCGCCGCGTCAAAACCGCTCAGGTTCTTCATCACCCGGTGCGTCGGCAGAATCACCAAGCCAGGGTTCGACATGTTCACCAGCGTCATCATCGCCCACCGCGCCCCCGCCATCGCCGGCTGCTCGCGCATGTAGTTGCGCGCCGTTTCCCAGCGGTGATGCCCGTCCGCGATAAACAGCCGCTGATCCGCCAGCAGCGCCTGCAACTTGGCGATCGCCCCCGGGTCGCTCATCGCCCACACCCGGTGGCCCAGCCCGTCCGCGTCCACCCCTTCATCAAGAGGCTTCTGCGCCTTCACTTCGTCGCACAGCCCATCCGACACCCGCGCCGGGTCGTTGAACAGCACAAAAATCTGCCCAAACCCAAACCGCGTCGCGCGCAGCAACAGCAAGCGGTCCGCCTTGGGGCCGCTCAGCGTGCGCTCGTGCGGCAGCACGCCCCCTTCCTCGTCCAGCCCCACCAGCCCGATCAAGCCCGTCCGGCGATACGTCTTGCCCGCCAGGCTGAACTGCTGCTCATACACGTACACCGCCGGCTTGTCGTCGCGGCGCAGCGCCCCCTCCCGCAACCACTGCCGCGTCAGCCGCGCCGCCCCCGCGTAGTTATCCGCCGGGTCGGCCTTGATGACGCGCGCCACGTTCCAGGGCGAACGGCCCAACAGCTTCTCGCGCAACGCCGGATGGATCACGTCATAGGGCGGAGAGACAACCTGCGCCAGCCCGCCCGTCTTCGCCGTGTCGTACCGAACCCCCCGGAATGGTCTGAAGCGGATCATGCTCGAACTGTGTTCCGCCAGCCGCGGCCGAGCCGCGGCCGGCGCCTTTCGTGGGCAAAAGGGAAAGCGCTTCTCCCCACCCTGCGCCGCGGTCCATGGGAAAAAGGCTCCTGCGCGGAAAGCCGGGTTTATGGAGCAAGCCGCCTGGGCCGGCGCCGCGCCGGGCGCCGTCTCTCGCGTCCAGCCCTGCGCAAAATCATACCCGCCACAGGCCGAAAGTCAAGGTTCGCGCAAGGCGCCGCCGCCGTCGCCGTTCCCCTCCTTGGGCCCCTTCCGTCCCCAGCGCCGCTCTCGCATCGCCCCCACCCGCCGTTTGCCTTTGCGCCCACTCGCGCATATCATTGTGCGAAAAAGGTCCCGAAGACCTGGTGTTCTGGGCCGCCGAGGGTTGCCTATGAGCCGCCAGCGCCTCCTGTCCGTGTTCGCCGCCGCGTCCGTTCTCGCGGCCTTGCTGGCTTGCCCTGGTCCAGCCCAGCCCGCCGCTGAGCCAAGCCGCCCTGTCACGCTTCGCGTCGGCGTCTACGATTCCCCCCCCGTCCTCTCCCTGCGCCCCGGCGGCGTCCCCGCCGGCCTGTTCGTGGACATCCTCACCGCCATCGCCCGCGAAAAAGGCTGGCGCCTGGAGTTCGTCGGCGGTACCTTCGCCGAAACCGTCGAACGCCTCGAAAAGGGCCGCATTGACCTCATCGGCTGCATGGCCTGGACATCCGAACGCAGCGAGCGTTTCGTCTTCAGCAAACGAACCGTCATCTCCAGCTACGCCGTCATCTACACCCGCCCCCAATCGCGCGAAATGAACCTCCTGGACCTGCGCGACAAATACATCGCCGTCAAACGCGGCGACGTCTACTACACCGACGCCGGCGGCCTCCTCGACGAAATGCGCAAGTTCAACACCCCCTGCGTCTATGTCGAAATGGAAAGCTACGAAGACGTCCTCGCCGCGGTGGCCAAAGGCTGGGTCAACGCCGGCCTCGTCGGCGCCCTGGCCGGCCAGGAGCTGTCCAAGCGCTACCGTCTCCGCGCCAGCCCCATCATCCTCTGCCCCGCCCCCCTGCGCTTCGCCTTCAGCCGCCGCCTGCGCGGCGCCGAAAGGCTCCGCGACGCCCTCGACCAAAGCCTCGCCGGCATGGAGGAAGACCCCCGCTCCGCCCTGCACGCCGCCCTCGCCCGCCACATGGCCGGCGCCGTGGCCGTGCGCGAGGTCCTGCCCGACTGGGCCTTGCGCGCTCTCATCGCCTGCGGCGCCGCCTTGGCCGCCGTCGTCGCCGCCGCCCTGCTCCTCGAGTTCCGCGTCCGCCAGCGCACCCGCCAGCTCCGCCGCGCCAACGAAGACCTCCGCGCCGACGTCGCCGCCCGCCAAGCCGCCGAAAAGGAAATGGCCCGCCAAGCCCAGGAGCTCCAGACCCAGCGCGAGGAACTCGAATCCGTCAACGAAGAGCTCCGGAAGGCCAACACCGAAGCCATCAAAGCCAGCCGCAGCCTGGCCGAAAGCGAAGAGCGCCTCCAGCTCGCCATGCGCGGCGGCGCCCTCGGCTTCTGGGACTGGGACGTCGTCGGCGACCGCATGTTCCTCAGCGGCGGCTGGCTTCGCCTCCACGGCTACGCCCCCGAAGACGCCTCCCACGCCCGCAGCTTCTGGGAAAGCCTCGTCCATCCCAGCGACCTGGACAGCGTCCTCAAGGCCCTTCACGACCACATCGAAGGACGCTCCCCTGCCTACGAAGCCGAATACCGCGTCCGCTCCAAAGACGGCCAATGGCGCTGGGTGGCCGACCGCGCCGAAGTCTCCAACCGCGACCCCGCCGGCCACGCCATCCGCGTCACCGGCGTCCAGACCCTCATCCACGAGCGACGCGTCGCCGAAATGGAGCTCCGCGAAAGCAACAACCTGCTCAAAAAAGTGCTTGCCAGCCTCAACGAAGCCGTCTGGCTCGTCTCCCCCGACACACGCCTCATCACCGAACTCAACCCCTGCGCCGAACGCATGTTCGGCTACACACGCGAAGAGCTCCTCGGCGCCAGTCCAGCCATGCTCCACGTGAATCAAGCGGCCTTCGACGAAGAAGCCCGCCGGGCCGAATCCGCGCTCCGCGACAAAGGATGGCACGAGGTCAGCATGAACCTGAGACGCAAGAACGGAGAGATCTTCCCCGCCGAAAGGTACTTCGCCCTCCTGCGCGATCCCCAGAACCAGCCCGCCCACGTCGTCTGCGTCGCCCGCGACATCACCGAACGCCGCGCCGCCGAACAAGCCCTGCGCGAAAGAGAAGAGCGCTTTCGCGCCCTCGTCGAAAACCTCCCCGACGTCATCCTCCGCTATGGCCGCGACCTCCGCGTCCTCTACGCCAGCCCCCGCATCCGCGAGCTTACCGGCCGCGCCCCCGAGCAATTCGTGGGCCAGGCCTGCGGCGAAGGCGGCTTCCCCCCCATGGCCGAAGGCGAGCCCCTCTGCGCCGAGATCCTCAAAGTCTTCGAAACCCGCTCCCCCCGCGAAACCGAAACCCAGGCCCCCAGCGGCCCCACCCCCCGTTTCCTCAGCTGGCGCCTCGCCCCCGAGTTCGACTCCGCCGGCCAGGTCCAATCCGTCCTCGCCGCCGCCCGCGACATCACCAACCTCAAGAACATGGAACGCCAGCTCATCCAATCCGAAAAGATGCGCGCCATCGGCCAGCTCGCTGGCGGCGTGGCCCACGACTTCAACAACCAGCTCGCCGGCATCATGGGCTGCGCCGACCTCCTCGCCCAGGAACTCACCGACCCCCGCCTCCGCGCCTCGGCCAGCTCCATCATCCGTTCCGCCCGCCGCGCCGCCGACCTCACCAGCCAGCTCCTCTCCTTCTCCCGCAAAGGCAAGTTCCTCTCCGTCTCCGTCAACCTCAACCGCATCGTCGCCGAAGCCGCCGGCCTGCTCAGCCACAGTCTCGACAAGAACATCGAGATCACGCAGTCCCTTAACGCCAGCCCCGCGTTCGTGCGCGGCGACCCCGCCCAGCTCCAGAGCGCCATCATCAACATGGCCCTCAACGCCCGCGACGCCATGCCCCGCGGCGGCAAGCTCACTCTGTCCACCCGCAACGTCGAGCTCGACGCCGCCTTCTTCGGCGCCCGCCCCATGGACGGCGAGCCCGGACGCTACGTCCGCCTCGACATCACCGACACGGGCGAAGGCATGGACCCCGAAACCCTCAAGCGCATCTTCGAGCCCTTCTTCACCACCAAGGGCGAAGGCCGCGGCGCCGGCATGGGCCTCCCCGCCGTCTACGGCGCCATCAAAAGCCACCGCGGCTTCATCGAAGTCGCCAGCGAACCCGGCCGCGGGTCCACCTTCAGCGTCTACCTCCCCCTCGACGAATCCGCCTCCCCCTCCGAGCCCGAACCCGCCGCCCTCCCGCCCCCCGGCGGCCCCGCCCACATCCTCGTCGTCGACGACGAAGCCGTCATCCGCGAAATGGCCGAAGCCATGCTCGCCCGCCTCGGCTGCCGCGCCACCCTCTGCCAAGACGGCCGCGAAGCTGTCAAGTTCTACCAGGAAAACTGGCGCAACGTGGAC